>NZ_JBHUZM010000024.1:0-77529 GCF_042667665.1 Streptomyces sp. NPDC057307
GGGGGGGCGCCAGCGGCCGTACGAAGAGCAGCGCCACCGAGAAGACCAGGAACCCCACGGCGTCGACGGCGTAGCAGGCGGCGAGGCCGGGTCCGGCGATGAGCAGCCCGCCGACGGCCGGCCCCAGCAGGGCGGCGAACTGTGTGGACGCGGCGGTCAACGCGCCCGCCGCCGCGAGGCGTTCGGTGCCGACGAGCGCGGGGATGGCGGCGAGCATCGCGGGGCCGCCGAGCCCGGCGAGCAGTCCGGTGCAGCCGGTCGCGACGTAGATGACCCAGAGGCGGGGCTCGGGCTGGAGGGCGTTGACCGCGAGGGCGGCGGCGACGAGCGTCAGCGGCAGCCGGGTGACGAGCATCAGCTTCCGGCGGTCCGCGCGGTCGGCGAGCACCCCGCCGACGAGGACGCCCACCACCAGCGGCAGTGCGCGGGCGAGGCTGACGAGGCCGATCTGGAACGGTGAGCCCGTGAGGTCGTAGATCTGTACGGCGACGGCGACGCTCGTCATCAGCGTGCCGAACAGGGCGCCGACGAAGCCCGCGTAGAGCAGCCGGAAGTCGCGGTTCTCGCGGAGCGGGGTGACATCCATGACGAGGCCGGCCAGGCGCATGTACGACTCCAGGAAGGGGCTGGGCGAGGGTTAGGTGAGCCTTGCCTGAGCAACCCTGGACGGCCTGGGGCTTAAAGTCAACATGTGTGAAGTTCAGCGTGGGGTCCGCCCGATTGTTAGCCTCGGGCCCTGATGAGCAGCGACCATTCGCCGGCCCGGCGCCGGCCCACCCACCGCAAGGGGCGCGCCACCCTCACCCGGGAATCCGTGGGGCGGGCGGCGCTGGACTTCCTCGGGGAGCACGGGGCCGCCGAGCTGACGATGCGGTCGCTGGCCGCCGAACTCGGGGTGTCGCCACGGGCGCTCTACAACTACGTCGAGGACCGGCGCGACCTGATCACCGTCGCGGCCGAGATCTTCGAGGCGGCGTGGCGGCCGCCGGAGCTGGATCCGGCGCCGGGTGGCCGGCGGGAGTCGCTGCGCGCGTTCTGCCGCGATCTGCGGGCGCATCACCGGGCGCATCCCGGCATGACCACACTGGCGTTGAGCGAGAACATCACCATGGCCCGGCATCCGGTGATGCTGCGGAACGTGGACGCGCTGATCGGGTTCTTCGCGGCGACCGGGCTCACGCCGCAGGACGCCTATCGCGCGTGCATGGAGTCGATCAGGCTGGTCGTGGGCTTCGTGGAGTTCACGGACTCACTCCACGACCGGCCGCCCGCCCATCTCGACCCGGCGGAGCTGGGGCAGTCCCCACCGCCGTGGCTGCGCGCGGAAGCGGGGGAAACGGTGGACGAGGTGGAATTGGCACACCTCGGCGGGGCCGGCGAGCTGGAGCCCGACTCGCCGGACACCCTCTTCGAGTTCTCCCTGGACGTGTTCGTCGAGGGGATCGCGGCCCGCGCGCGGCGGCGCGGGCCGTGAACCGCGAGCCGTTAGCCGCGAGCCCGGAGAGACGGGCTCAGTCGAAGATCGGCCCCTGCGTACGGGTGCGCTTGATCTCGTAGAAGCCGGGGATCGAGGCGACCATCAGCGTGCCGTCCCACAGCTTGGCGGCCTCCTCGCCCTTGGGCGCGGGGGTGACGACCGGGCCGAAGAAGGCGATCTGCTCGCCGTCCGAGCCGGGCACCGCGATCACCGGAGTGCCGACCTCCTGGCCGACCTTGTCGATGCCCTCCTTGTGGGAGGCGCGCAGCTCGGTGTCGTACGTGTCCTTCTCCGCGTACTCGATGAGGTCCGCCGGCAGGCCGACGTCCGCCAGCGCGGCGGAGACGGACTCCAGGCTGTTGCCCTCACCGAGGTTGTGGAAGCGGGTGCCGAGCGCGGTGTAGAGCTTGCCGACGACCTCGTCGCCGTGCAGCTGCTGGGCGGCGATCACGACGCGGACCGGGCCCCAGGCGGCCTTCATGCCCTCCCGGTACTGCTCGGGAAGCTCGTCGAGCTTCGGCTCGTTCAGTACGGCCAGGCTCATGACGTGCCAGTGGACCTCGACGTCCCTGACCTTCTCGACCTCCAGCATCCAGCGGGACGTCATCCACGCCCACGGACAGAGCGGGTCGAACCAGAAGTCGACCGGCGTCTTGGTCTTCGTCTCACTCATGGGCGTGTCTCTCCTCGGAAAAGAACGGGTCAGGTCCAGCGATGGGCAACGTATCGGGCAACGCCACGGGTCGCCGCGGTCATTCCCGGAACACTCCCGGCGGATGCCCCGTGGGAGAATTCGAACCGTTGTAGGCAAAAACACGCACACGAAGGAGTGCCCGTGCCCGGTGAGAATCTGTCCCGCGACGAGGCCCGCGAGCGGGCCGAGCTGCTGTCCGTCGACGGGTACGAGGTCGCCCTCGACCTGCGTTCGGCGGTCGGTGAGGCGCCGGACAACTCGCCGGGGGGCGGCGCGGCACGCACCTTCCGCTCACTGACGACGATCCGTTTCCGCTCGGCGCAGCCGGGCATCGCCACCTTCGTCGATCTGGTGGCGCCGAGCGTGACGTCGGTGACGCTGAACGGGCGCCCGCTGGACCCGTCCGTCGTGTTCGACGGCGCGCGGATCGCGCTGTTCGGGCTGGCCGCCGAGAACGTGCTGGTCGTGGACGCGCAGTGCGCGTACAGCCGTACGGGCGAGGGCATGCACCGCTTCGTCGACCCGGAGGACGGCGAGGTCTATCTCTACACGCAGTACGAGCCGGCCGACGCGCGCCGTGTCTTCGCCAACTTCGAACAGCCTGATCTGAAGGCGCCGTTCAGCTTCGAGGTGACCGCGCCGGAGGGCTGGACGGTCTGGAGCAACGGCGCGGCGACCCGGTCCGGCGCCGACACCGGTGTGTGGACGTTCGCCGAGACCAGGCCGATCGCGACGTACATCACGGCCGTCGTGGCCGGGCCGTACCACCATGTCACCGACGTGTACCGGCGCGCGCTGCCCGACGGCTCCACCTTGGAGATCCCGCTCGGGGCGCTCTGCCGCAAGGGTCTCGCCCGGCACTTCGACGCCGACGACATCTTCCTGGTGACCAAGCAGGGCCTGGACTTCTTCCACGACCACTTCGACTACCCGTATCCCTTCGGGAAGTACGACCAGGCGTTCGTGCCGGAGTACAACATCGGCGCGATGGAGAACCCCGGCTGTGTGACCTTCCGTGAGGACTACGTCTTCCGGGGCCGGGTCACCGAGGCGTCGTACGAGCGTCGCGCGAGCGTCATCCTGCACGAGATGGCGCACATGTGGTTCGGCGACCTGGTGACGATGCTGTGGTGGGACGACCTGTGGCTCAAGGAGTCGTTCGCCGACTTCATGGGCGCGCTGTCGCAGGCGGAGGCGACACGCTTCACCAACGCGTGGGTGACCTTCGCCAACAGCCGCAAGTCGTGGGCGTACCGCGCCGACCAGCTGCCGTCCACGCATCCGATCACGGCCGACATCCGTGACCTGGAGGACGCCAAGCTCAACTTCGACGGCATCACCTACGCCAAGGGCGCGTCGGTGCTGAAGCAACTCGTCGCGTACGTGGGGCGGGAGGCGTTCCTGGAGGGCGCGCGGCGCTACTTCAAGCGGCACGCGTACGGGAACACCCGGCTGGGCGACCTGCTGTCGGTGCTGGAGGAGACGTCGGGGCGCGACATGACGTCGTGGTCACGCTCCTGGCTGGAGACGGCGGGCGTCAACTCCCTCACCCCGGTGGTCACTTACGACGCCTCCGGGCGGCTGACGGAGCTGGCCGTGGTCCAGGAGGCCGCCGAGTCGCACCCCGAACTGCGCCCGCACCGGGTGGCCGTGGGGCTGTACCGGCGCGAGAGCGTGGACGCCGAGCTGGTCCGGTACGCGCGCGCCGAGGTCGACGTCGAGGGGCCGCGTACGGTCGTCACGGAGCTGGCCGGGGCCGAGCGGCCCGATCTGATCCTGGTCAACGACGACGACCTGACGTACTGCAAGATCCGGTTCGACGAGGGCTCGCTGGAGACGCTGCGCGAGCACCTCGGCGAACTGACCGACCCGCTGGCGCGGGCGCTGTGCTGGTCGGCGCTGTGGAATCTGACGCGTGACGGGCTGATGCCGGCCCGGGACTTCATCGCCCTGGTGCTGCGGTTCGCCGGACGCGAGTCGGACATCGGTGTGCTCCAGATGCTGCACGCCTGGGCGCAGGGCGCGCTGATCCACTACGCGGCGCCCGCGTGGCGCGAGGAGGGCGCGGCGGCGCTGGCGGCAGGCGCGCTGGGCGAGCTGCGGCTGGCCGAGCCGGGCAGTCAGCACCAGTTGACCTGGGCGCGGTTCTTCGCGTCGACCGCCACCTCGGACGCCGATTTCCAGCTGCTGCGGGGCCTGTTGGGGAACACGGCGAAGGTCGACGGTCTCGATGTCGACCAGGAGCTGCGCTGGAGCTTCCTGCGTCCGCTGGCCTCGCACGGCCTGGCCGACGAGTCCGTGATCGCGGCGGAACTGGCCCGTGACGACACGGCGTCGGGCAAGCGCCATCAGGTCCGCTGTCTGGCCGCGCGGCCCTCGGAGGAGGTCAAGGCGACCGCGTGGTCGGACGTCGTCGACTCCGACGCCCTGTCGAACGCGCTGGTGGAGGCGACGATCGCGGGCTTCGCGCAGCCGGGGCAGCGGGCGTTGACCGCGCCGTACGCGGAGAAGTACTTCGAGGTGATCGAAGAGGTGTGGGCCGAGCGCTCGATCCAGATCGGCATGGATGTGGTGCGGGGGCTGTACCCGAGCCTGCAGGACCGCCCGGAGACGGTGCGCGACACGGACGCCTGGCTCACGGGGCATCCGGACGCGCCACCGGCCCTGCGCCGACTGGTACTTGAGGCGCGGGACGACCTGGCGCGCGCGCTGGCCGCCCAGGTGTGCGACGCGGCGGCGGGCGCGGCGGCGTCGGCCTGAGCCGGCGCGCGGGTCATGGGTGGGGCGCTTCCGAAAGCGCCCCACCTGCCCCGGAAGCGCCTGCCCACTCCGAAAGCGCCCCGTCTGATCGGCAATCGAACGTCCGTACTTTAGGACGAGCTTGTCCGGATTTGTCGACGGGCTCGTAACAGCGGTTAGCGGGTGGGCCGTTCGCGGGGAAGCCCCGGACATGAACAACTCCTCCACCTCCTGCGGCGGCGAGACCCCCTCTCCGCTCTCCCCCCGCCCGCTCAGCCACCTCGACGGCGCGCGGCGGCGTGTCCTGTCCGCCGCGCAGCTGCGTGAGCACGGGGTCAGTGCCGCGCGCGCCGCCGCGCGCTGCGCGCCCGGGGGGCCCTGGCAGCAGTTGCTGCCGGGGGTGTTCCTGCTCCACCAGGGCCCGCCCACCAGCGAAGAGCGCCTGCGCGGCGCCCTGTTGTACGCGGAGCGCCGCCCGGCCGCCGGCGCGGCGCGCGGGGACGTCCCGGCGCAGCCCGCCGGCGCGGGCACCGGCGCTCGCCGCGACATCGCCATGATCACCGGCCTGGCCGCCCTCACCCTGCACGGCCTCTCCTCGGCCCCCGCGCTGACCACGCTGACCCACATCGACGTGCTCGTCCCCCGCACCCGCCGACTGCGCTCCACGGGCTGCGTCCGTATCGTGCGCGCCCACACGCTGCCCGCCGCCGAGCGGGTCACCGGCCTGCCCGTCGCGCCCGTCGCGCGCGCCCTGGCCGACGCGGTCGCCGGGCTCACCGACGCGGCGGCCGTACGTCTGCTGCTCACCGAGGCGGTACGGGACGGTCACTGCGAACCGGCGGCGATCGTACGGGAGTTGAGCCAGGCCCGGCTGCTGTCCCGGCCGCATGTCGTGGACGCCGTCGACTCGCTGCTCGCGGCAGGCCGGGCGCTCGCCGAGGACCGGCTCTACGAGATGGTGCGGACGTACGGGCTCCCCGAGCCGGTCTGGAACGTCGACCTGCGGCTGCCGGGCGGCCCGCACCTCGGCGGCGTGGACGCCTACTGGCCCGACCACGCGGTCGCCGTGGAGCTGGACACCCGCGCGCCACGCCACGGCGGGACGCCGCAGGACGATGTCCGGTGGTCGGAGTCCGCCCGCAAGCGCGAGCATCTGGAGCGGCTCGGCGTCACGGTGGTCCATCTGACGCCCAGAAAGCTGCGGGACTCGATGGAGCTGCAGTCGACGGTGGTCCGTACGGCCCTGCTCGCGGCGGCCGACCGGGAGCCCCCGGCGCGCGTGGTCGTACTGCCGCGGTGAGGACCGGCGACCACGGCCGGGCCGCGAGAAGCCCGGATATGGGGCGGTTGATCCTCGATGGCGGACGGCGCCCGGTGGCGGATGTACGCCACCGCCACTTCCCGACACCGACAGCTCTCCACAAACCCTGGTCATTTACGCAAAGCTGAGCGGTCATCCGGTACCGAATTCCGGACTGTCTCTTTCACAACCAGGGATGCTGATGACCTCCGAATCCGAGAGCTCCATATCCGGTCCGAGACGCGTGGCTCGGGTCGCCGCCGCCACGGGCCTGGCCGCCGCGCTGATAGCCACCGGCGCGCTGCCTGTCTTCGCCGCTCCGGCTGCCGACGACCCGGCCGCCTCCGCACCTGTGAAACCCGCCAAGTCCGCCACCGAGAAGCTCGGTTCGTCCGACGTCGACCTGCTCGACAAGGCCGTCGCCGAGGGTGAGAAGAACGTCACCGTCATGGTGGCCACGGCTCCGGGCCAGACCGAGCAGGTCTCCGACCAGTTCGACGCCGTGTCCGGCGCGGTGGTCGGCAAGACGTACGACAAGCTCGGCTACGTACGGGCCACCCTGCCCACGGGCAAGGCCGAGGCCGCGCTCAAGGCGGCTCAGAAGCTCTCCTCCGTCCACGGCATCGACCTCAAGCACGAGATCGAGCTGGACGACCCGACGCCCGCCGCCGACACGGTGAAGGGCGCGGCGAAGGCCAAGGGCGCCAAGGCCGCGACGGCGCCCGGCGCGAACACCCCGGCGAAGAACCCGTACAACCCGTCCTTCGAGACCGGTGCGGTGGACTTCGTCAAGCAGAACCCGAAGGCCGACGGCCGCGGGGTCACCATCGGCATCCTCGACTCGGGCGTCGACCTGGGTCACCCGTCGCTGCAGAAGACCAGCACCGGCGAGCGCAAGATCGTCGACTGGGTCACGGCGACGGACCCGGTCAACGACGGTGACGGCACCTGGCGTCCGATGCAGCTCGACGTCAAGGGCCCGTCGTTCACGGTCAACGGCCGGACGTACTCGGCCCCGGCCGGGAGCTACAAGTTCAACCTGTTCGCCGAATCCGCCACGCGCGGCGGTGACATGGCCGGGGACCTGAACCGGGACGGCGACACCACCGACGTGTGGGCGCTGCTCTACGACGCGGGCACCCGCACCGTGCGGGTCGACCTCAACAACGACGCCAAGTTCGGCAACGACACGATCATGAAGCCGTACAAGAACGGCTTCCAGATCGGCTACTTCGGCGAGGACAACCCGAAGACCGAGATCGTCGAGCGCATCCCGTTCGTCATCGAGGTCCGCGAGGACGTCGTCAACAACGCGGGCGTCAAGTCCGACTACGTCAACATCGGTGTCATCGAGGGCTCGCACGGCACGCACGTCGCCGGTATCACCGCGGCCAACAGCCTGTTCGGCGGCAAGATGAACGGCGCGGCGCCCGGCGCCCAGCTGGTCTCCTCGCGCGCCTGCACCTGGAGCGGCGGCTGCACCAACATCGCCCTCACGGAGGGCATGGCCGACCTCGTCATCGAGCGCGGCGTGGACATCGTCAACATGTCCATCGGCGGACTGCCCGGTCTGAACGACGGCAACAACGCGCGGGCCGAGCTGTACAACCGGCTCATCGACACCTACGGCGTCCAGCTGGTGATCTCCGCGGGCAACGACGGCCCCGGCACCAACACCATCAGCGACCCCGCCGTCGCGGACAAGGTCATCTCCGTCGGCGCCTCCATCTCCAAGGAGACCTGGGCGGCGAACTACGGCTCGGTCGTCACGACCGACTACGACATGATGCCGTTCTCCGCCCGCGGTCCGCGTGAGGACGGTGGCTTCGCGCCGATCATCACGGCCCCCGGCGCCGCCATCAACACCACGCAGACCTGGTACCCCGGCGGCCCCGTCGCCGAGGCCGGCTACTCGCTGCCGCCCGGCTACTCGATGCTCCAGGGCACCTCGATGGCCTCGCCGCAGGCGACCGGCGCGAGCGCGCTGCTGCTCTCGGCGGCCAAGCAGAAGGGGATCGAACTGACCCCCGCGAAGCTGCGTACCGCTCTCACCTCGACCGCCACCAAGATCGCCGGCAAGAAGGCGCACGAGCAGGGCTCGGGCCTCATCGACGTCGTCGGCGCGTGGGACGCGATCGAGGACGGTGCCAAGGCCAACGAGTACAGCGTCAAGGCCCCGGTCGACACCTCGATCGACTTCGCGCTCAAGACCCCGGGCTTCGGCACGGGTCTGTACGACCGCGAGGGCGGCCTCCAGGCCGGCAAGAGCCGGACGTACGACGTCACCGTCACCCGCACCACCGGTCCCAAGGGCCTGGTGGCGCACCAGCTCAACTGGAAGTACAACGACGGCACCTTCAAGCTGCTGAGCGGCAAGAACGTCAAGCTGCCGAAGAACAAGCCGGTCACCGTCACCGTGCAGGCCAAGGCCGACCAGGCCGGCGCGCACAGTGCCATCCTCGAACTGGACGACCGTTCCAGCACGGGCGTGGACAAGCAGATCCTCACCACGGTGGTCGTCTCCAAGAAGCTGGCGAAGCCCTCGTTCACGTACTCGTCGCTGGGCTCGGTCGAGCGCAACGGCACCGAGTCGTACTTCGTCACCGTCCCCGAGGGCGCCAAGACCCTTGAGGTCGCGCTCGGCGGACTCGCGGCGGGCAGCCAGACGCGCTTCATCAGCCTGCACCCGCAGGGTGTGCAGATGGAGGACAGCTCGACGATCTTCTGCTACCCGAACTATGTGAACCCGGCCAACACCTGCCGTCCGGATCTGCGTTCGTACGCGGACCCGACGCCGGGCGTCTGGGAGATCGAGGTCGAGTCGCGTCGTACGTCGCCGCTGCTGAACAACCCGTACAAGCTGGACGTCACCGTGCTGGGTGCCTCGTTCGACCCGGCCGTCACCACACTCCCCGAGGCCAAGATCGGTACCCCGGCCCCGGTCGAGTGGACCGTCACCAACGGGTTCGCCGCCATCGACGGCAAGCTCGCGGGCGGCTCGCTCGGCTCGGCGAAGGTCGACCGGCCTTCGATCGCCCAGGGCGAGCAGAAGGAGACGACCGTCACCCTCGGTGCGGGCGTCGAGCGGCTCGACGTGGCCATCGGCGGCACCTCGGACAACTCGGCGGACCTGGACCTCTCGGTCTACCGGGACGGCGTGCTCGTCGGCCAGGCCGCCGACGGCGACTCCGAGGAGGCCGTCAGCCTGATCGCGCCTGCGGCCGGTGAGTACACCTTCGTGGTGGACGGCTACTCGGTCCCCGCCGGGACCACCGAGTACGACTACCGGGACGTCTTCTACTCGGCGACGCTCGGCGAGGTCACGGTCGGCGACACTCCGGTGAAGCTCGCCAACGGCGCGTCGGCGGAGGTCTCCGCCGAGGTGACGGTGGCCGGCGCGGCTCCGGAGGGCCGGCAGTTCTTCGGCGAGGTCCAGCTGCTGAACGCGCGCGGTACGGCCGCGGGCACCGGCAGTGTCGTGATCGAGAAGGTCCTGCCGTAGCGGTTACGCCGTAACGGTGGACACGTAGGAAGAGGGGCGGGCGTCCGGACGGGCGCCCGCCCCTTACGTGCGCCGCCCGCGCTGTGACCGACGCCGCACCGTCCCGACCAGCGGAATGGATTGGACAAGGCGGGCTCGGACAGACGCATCATGGACGCGGCACCCGGGCCGCATGTACGTACGGAGGAGTCCCTGTGAAGGTCGGAATCGTCGGAGCCACCGGTCAGGTCGGCACAGTCATGCGCACCATCCTGGCCGAGCGGAACTTCCCGGCCGACGAGCTGCGGCTGTTCGCCTCCGCACGCTCCGCGGGGTCCACCATCGAGTGGCGGGGCAAGCCGATCACCGTCGAGGACGCGTCCACCGCCGACTACACCGGCCTGGACATCGTGCTCTTCTCCGCGGGCGGCGCCACGTCCCGGGCGCTCGCCGAGAAGGTGGCGTCCCAGGGTCCCGTCGTGATCGACAACTCGTCCGCCTGGCGCGGCCACCCCGAGGTCCCGCTGGTGGTCTCCGAGGTCAACCCGCACGCGGTCGCCAACCGCCCCAAGGGCATCATCGCCAACCCGAACTGCACCACGATGGCCGCGATGCCCGTGCTGCGCCCGCTGCACGACGAGGCGGGTCTCACCGCGCTCGTCGCCACCACCTACCAGGCCGTGTCCGGCTCCGGGCTCGCGGGCGTCGCGGAACTGCACGACCAGGCCCGCAAGGTCGTCGAGAACGCCGACCGCCTGACCTTCGACGGCGACGCCGTGGACTTCCCCGAGCCGACCGTCTACAAGCGCCCGATCGCCTTCAACGTGCTGCCGCTCGCGGGCTCGATCGTGGACGACGGCTCCTTCGAGACGGACGAGGAGCAGAAGCTCCGCAACGAGTCCCGCAAGATCCTGGAGATCCCGGAGCTGAAGGTCTCCGGGACCTGTGTGCGGGTGCCGGTCTTCTCCGGCCACTCCCTCCAGGTCAATGTCCGCTTCGAGCGCCCGATCAGCGTGGCGCGGGCGTACGAGCTGCTGAAGGACGCCCCCGGCGTCGAACTGTCCGAGATCCCGACACCGCTCCAGGCCGCGGGCAAGGACGCCTCCTACGTAGGACGCATCCGCGACGACGAGACGGTGGAGAACGGCCTGGCGCTGTTCGTCTCGAACGACAACCTGCGCAAGGGCGCCGCGCTGAACGCGGTGCAGATCGCCGAACTGGTCGCGGCGGAGCCGCGCGGCTAGGCCCTGTCTTCAAAGTCCCGCCTGGCCTGCGACGCCTGGCACGGCACCTCGCCGCGTTGTCGGAATCGACCAAGTACGCCCAGTACGAGGCCGATCCTCCGCCTTGCGATGCACCGCACCAGCCGCCGCAGGCCCCGCCCTACGGGCGGACGGCGCTACTTTGAAGACAGGCCCTAGGACCTCTGGTCCTGAGGTGCCGGACGGGCCCGAACCCGTCCGGCACCTGAGGCGTCAGCGGCGTACCTCGAAGTGGAAGCAGCCGTACTCCACCGCCCGTACGTGGACGAGCGCCACCGCCGGGTCCGCGAAGGCCTCCGCGAACGCCTCGTCGAAGCCCTCGTCCGCCGCCTCGGGGATCTCCAGCAGCCGGCCGCCGACGATGCGCCCCTCGGAGTCGTAACGGCGCACGGTGCGCAGCGCGCCGGATCTGGCGAAGGGGTAGCCCGTCGCGTCCGCGGCCGGGCCCTCGCACTCCTCGGCGTGGATGAAGACGGGGCCCTGCTCGTCGTACGCGCCGGGCTTGGCCCAGGTCTCGGCTGCCCAGCGGCGCAGCGGCGCGTACGTCACGAGCGTGATCCGCTCGCCCACGCGGCTGGGGCGCAGGCAGCAGCGCAGCGGGTGGCCGCCCTCGGTGTCGGTGAACGGGGTACGGGTGGCGCCCGCGTCGTCGGTGTCGCGGAGTTCCTTGAGGGCGGCGGGCTCGATGGGTCGTGCGACGTGCTGTGCGATCTGGTGTGTCATGGAACGAGCATCACGCCGTCGGGCCGCGCCGACCGGCGGTTTTCGGACGTCGCGGTACGGCCCGGGGAGGCTCCGGCGATGGCTCCGGCGATGGCTCCGGGCAGCCTGATTACTGCCGGGCGGCCGACCGGGTCCGCATGGAAGGATGGGCGAAAACGTACCGATCCGAGGAGATGACCGGGTGCCTGGCACAAATCTGACCCGTGAAGAGGCGCAGCAGCGGGCGCGCCTCCTCACCGTTGACTCGTACGAGATCGACCTCGATCTCAGCGGCGCGCAGGAGGGCGGGAGCTACCGGTCCGCCACGACCGTGCGCTTCGAGAGCACGGAAGCCGGGGCGGAGACCTTCATCGACCTGGTCGCGCCCGCCGTGCACGAGGTGGTGCTGAACGGCAAGCCCCTGGACGTGGCCGTGGTCTTCCGGGACTCGCGCATCGCGCTGCCCCATCTGCGGCAGGGCGCGAACGAGCTGACGGTGATCGCGGACTGCGAGTACACCAACACCGGTGAGGGTCTGCACCGGTTCGTCGACCCGGTCGACCAACAGGCTTATCTGTACACGCAGTTCGAGGTGCCGGACGCGCGGCGTGTGTTCGCCTCGTTCGAGCAGCCGGACCTCAAGGCGACGTTCCGGTTCACGGTGACGGCCCCCGAGGGCTGGACCGTCGTCTCGAACTCCCCCACGCCGGAGCCCGAGTCGAACGTGTGGCGCTTCGAGCCGACGCCGCGGATCTCGACGTACATCACCGCGCTGATCGTCGGCCCGTACCACTCGGTGCACAGCACGTACGAGAAGGACGGCCAGTCGGTGCCGCTCGGCGTCTACTGCCGGCCCTCGCTCGCCGAGTACCTGGACGCGGACGCGATCTTCGAGGTCACGCGGCTCGGCTTCGACTGGTTCCAGGAGAAGTTCGACTACGCGTACCCGTTCGCCAAGTACGACCAGCTGTTCGTGCCCGAGTTCAACGCGGGCGCGATGGAGAACGCGGGCGCCGTCACCATCCGCGACCAGTACGTCTTCCGCTCGAAGGTGACGGACGCGGCGTACGAGACGCGCGCCGAGACGATCCTGCACGAGCTGGCGCACATGTGGTTCGGCGACCTGGTCACCATGGAGTGGTGGAACGACCTGTGGCTGAACGAGTCGTTCGCGACGTACACCTCGATCGCGTGCCTCGCGCACGCGCCGGAGTCGCGGTGGCCGCAGTCGTGGACGACGTTCGCCAACTCCATGAAGACCTGGGCGTACCGGCAGGACCAGCTCCCGTCGACGCACCCGATCATGGCGGAGATCACCGACCTGGACGACGTGCTCGTCAACTTCGACGGGATCACGTACGCGAAGGGCGCCTCCGTCCTCAAGCAGCTCGTCGCGTACGTCGGTCAGGACGAGTTCTTCCGGGGCGTGCAGGCGTACTTCAAGGCGCACGCCTTCGGCAACACACGCCTCTCCGATCTGCTGGGCGCGCTGGAGGAGACCTCCGGGCGTGATCTGAAGACCTGGTCGAAGGCGTGGCTGGAGACGGCCGGCATCAATGTGCTGCGGCCGGAGATCGAGCTGGACGAGGCGGGGCACGTGGCCTCCCTCGCCGTACGGCAGGAGGCGCCCGCGCTGCCCCCGGGCGCGAAGGGCACGCCGGTGCTGCGCCCGCACCGCATCGCGATCGGCTGCTACGACCTGGACGGGGACGGCAAGCTGGTCCGCACGAGCCGGATCGAGCTGGACGTCGACGGCGAACTGACACAGGTGCCCTTCCCGGCGAACACGCCGCGCCCCGCGGTCATCCTGCTCAACGACGACGACCTGAGTTACGCGAAGGTCCGTCTCGACGAGGAGTCGCTGCGGGTCGTCACCGCGCACCTCGGGGACTTCACCGAGTCGCTGCCGCGCGCGCTGAGCTGGGCGTCGGCGTGGGACATGACGCGTGACGGCGAACTCGCCACGCGCGACTACCTGGCGCTGGTCCTGTCGGGCATCGCCAAGGAGACGGACATCGGTGTCGTGCAGTCGCTGCACCGCCAGGTGAAGCTGGCGCTGGACCTGTACGCGGCGCCGGAGTGGCGCGAGACGGGGCTCACGCAGTGGACGGAGGCGACACTGGCGCACCTGCGGACGGCCGGGGCGGGCAGCGACCATCAGCTGGCCTGGGCCCGCGCCTTCGCCGCGACCGCCCGCACCCCGCAGCAACTGGACCTGCTCCAGGGGCTGTTGGACGGTACGGAGTCGGTCGAGGGCCTCGCCGTGGACACCGAGCTGCGCTGGGCGTTCGTCCAGCGGCTGGCGGCGGTCGGGGTGTTCGACGAGGAGGAGATCGCCGCGGAGTACGAGCGCGACCGTACGGCGGCGGGCGAGCGGCACGCCGCGGCGGCCCGCTCGGCACGGCCGACCGAGGAGGCGAAGGCCGAGGCGTGGGCGTCGGTCGTGGAGTCCGACAAGCTCCCGAACGCGCTCCAGGAGGCGGTCATCGGCGGCTTCGTCCAGACGGACCAGCTGGAACTGCTGGCGCCGTACACGGACAAGTACTTCGCCGCGGTCAAGGGCGTGTGGGACTCGCGCAGCCACGAGATGGCGCAGCAGATCGCGCTGGGCCTGTACCCGGCGCTCCAGGTCGGGCAGCCGACCCTGGACGCGACGGACGCGTGGCTGGCCTCGGCCTCCCCGAACGCGGCGCTGCGCCGCCTGATGTCGGAGTCCCGGGCGGGCGTGGACCGCGCGCTGCGCGCCCAGGCGGCGGACGCGGCGGCGGGCTGACGACGCGGTGAGGTGAGGTGACGGGTTGGGGGCGGCTCTTTCGTGGGGCCGCCCCCGGCTCGTCAGCCCCGGCTCGTCAGCCCCGGCTCGTCAGCGCCCGGCGCGCCCCCGGCCCGGCGCGCTTCGCCGTTACGCCGCCCCGTTCTCGTAGCGCGAGCGCAGCTCCGCCGCTCCCGCCTCCGTCAGTGAGCCGTGCAGCCGCATCCGCGCGACGCCGCCGTCCGGGAACGCGTCCAGGCGGACGTGCGTCACCACCGCCGGGACCGGCAGGACGAACCGGTGCGGGGTGTCCGGCTGGAGGCGGGTACGGGGGATCAGCTCCGTCCACTCCCCGCTCTCGCCGTTGTCCGCGCTCCCGCCGCCGCTCCCGGGGTCGCTCCCGGCGTCGCGGCCGTGCAGCGCGATCCAGCCCGCCGAGTTGCCCTTCAGGTACGCCGTGTCGATCTCCACCGCGCGCACCAGGCCCTGCGCGGCGAGCCGGAACCGTACCCAGTCGTTCGTGTCGCGCACGCGCCTGCGCCGGTTCTCCCAGCCGTCGTCCATCTTGCGGGACGTGCCCGGCAGGATGATCTGCGTGGGCGAGGAGTAGAAGCGGTCGGAGGCGTCGTCGTACGTACCGCCGTTGAGCACCGACAACAGGTCGATCGTGCCCAGGAGTCCGAGCCATTCGGGGTCCGGCACGACCTCGCCGTGGACGCGCAGGCGCGCCACGCCGCCGTCGGGGTGCAGCCGCAGGCGGAGATGGGTGTGGCGGCGGCCGGACGTGACGATGAAGCCGTTGGCCGCGTGTCCGCGTACGGGGGTGGGCGGCACCAGTTCCTCCCAGGTCACGCCGGGAGCGAGCAGCGCCTCGGGGCTCGGCGCGCCGTCGAGCGACGTCGCCTGGACGGAGATCCGCTGCGGGTAGTTCCCCCGGAAGTGCGCCGTGTCGACCACGATCCCGCGTACGACGCCGGGCGCGCCGAGGCGGACGATCGCCCAGTCGTGGTCGTCGGCGGCCGGGAAGGGGTGGCCGGCGTCCGCGCCGCGGCGGCGACGGGTCTCCCAGCCGTCCATGATCTTGCCCTTGTGGCCGAAGCGCTCGGGGTCGAAGACGGCGCGCTCGCGTACGAGGAGGTTCTCGCGCTGCGCGAAGAACTCGTCGTTGGCGGCGACGACTCCGGCGCCCAGACGCCGGTCGGCGAGGTCGACCAGCTCGGTGAAGGGGAAGTCGCCGGTGCGGTAGTCCGCGTACGGGTCGCCTCCGCCGTACGGCGCGGCGTCGTTGGCGTGCGGGTCCTCGTGCGGGGCTTCGTGGGTGTCGCGCGGGGTGTTCGGGCTCGGGTTCGGGTGCGCTTCTGGAGTCATGTCCCGACTGTCGCCCCGGCCCACCGTCCCGGTCCATCGAATGTTTTCGACAGGTTCGTTCAGCTGTGCTGAACAGTCGTACGCGCCTCCGCCGCCTCCCGCAGCGCCGCCAGCACCCGCGCCACCGCCGGGCCGCCCTCCGCCCCGCGCCGGACCGCCGCCACCACATGGCGACGCGGCTGGTCCGCGCTCAGGACCCGGGTCACCACCCCGTCCCGGCGCTGTTCCGCCGCCGCCATCCTCGGTACGAGGGCGACGCCCATGCCCGCGTCGACCATCGCGAGGATCGCGGTCCATCCGGCCGCGCTGTGCGCCTGTTCGGGCACGAACCCGGCCGCCTCGCACGCGGTGAGCGTGATCTCGGACCAGGGGCCACTGCCCCCGAAGATCCACGGCTCGCGGGCCAGGTCGGCCAGCCGCAGCCCCGGCGCGTCCGCGAGACGGTGTCCGGCGGGCAGCGCGACGTCCAGCGGGTCGACGAGCAGCGGGAGCTGGGTGAACCGGGGGTCACGGGCGGTCGGCGCGTGGGCGGCCAGCGACAGCGCCAGATCCACCGCGCCGGCGGACAGCAGCTCGTACGCCTGCGCCGCCTCCGCCTCCCTGACCCGCACCGACAGCCTCGGGGCCACCGCGCGCAGGTGCTCCACGGCCGGGACGACGAGCGCGGGAACGGCCGTCGAGAACGCGCCGACCCGCACCTCGCCCGCCTCACCGCGCAGATAGCCGGCCAACTCCGCGTCCGCGCGCTCCAGTTCGGCGAAGACCACCTCGGCGTGCCGCAGCACCAGGTGCGCGGCGTCGGTCAGCCGTACGCGCCGGCCCTGCGCCTGGAGGAGCGGTACGCCGAGCTGTCTGGCCAGGTTGGAGAGCTGCTGGGACACCGCCGACGGGGTCATCAGCAGCGCTTCGGCCGTCGCGGTGACGGTGCCGCGCTCGCGCAGCGTCCTGAGGATCTGGAGCTTCTTGATGTCCCACTCGGTCATGTCCGCCACTCTGCCTCCGGGACAGACGGAAAAGGCGCCGTACGGCACACCTGTGCCACGCGGCGCCTCCCGAGGAGAGGGGTCGTCAGACCCGGTGCTCCTTCTTGGACTTGTCGAGGACCATCACCAGACCGGCGATCACCGCGAACAGCACCAGCGGCGCGGCCACGTACAGACCGAGGGTCTCCCCGATGCTCAGGCCCGGTCCCGGGTCGTCGCCGTCGTCGCGGTTGACGGCGAGCACGGGAGACGACATGAGCAGCATCATCAGCGTCGTTCCGGCCATGACAGCGCCGGCGCGCAGGGCGTTCTTCTTGTCCACGGTGCCAACGTAGCGAACGCGTGGGGCGTGCGTGCGCCCGGGGGTCCCGTACAAGGTGTCAATTCATTACAGAGGGCCGCAATACGCTCATCAGGCCGTGCAGGCGGGGCGAGGCGGCCAGCTCCTCCAGCGTCATCGGCCGGCCCTCCGCGTCGGCGACCGGCAGCCGCCAGTTCGGATACTGGTCCCAGGTGCCCGGCAGATTCTGCGGCCTGCGGTCTCCCACCGCGTCCGGCAGCCAGACACCGACCATGCGGGCGGGTGTGCGCAGCAGGAAGCGGTACACCGCGCGGACCTGCTCCTCCTCGTCGCCCCCGTCGGCCGGCAGCAGGCCGAGCCGGATGAGCGTGCCGAGCCAGTCGGCGACCTCGGCGGACTCCTCGCGCTGCTCCTCCGCCAGCGGGCGGCCGAGCAGCCCCAGCCGGTGCCGCAGCTCCACGTGTTCGCCGGTGAGGCGTGCGGCGGTGGACGGCAGGTCGTGGGTGGTGGCGGTGGCGACGCAGTCCTCGCGCCAGCTCCCGGGGGCCAACGGGCGGCCCGTGCCCTCCCAGTCGCGTTCGAACCAGAGCACGGAGGTGCCGAGCACCCCGCGGCGGTGCAGCTCCTCCCGTACGCCGGGCTCGACCGTGCCGAGGTCCTCCCCTATGACGACGGCGCCCGCGCGGTACGCCTCCAGGACGAGGACGGCGAGCATCGCCTCGGCGTCGTACCGCACATACGTACCCCGGGTGGGATCCGCGCCGGCCGGGACCCACCAGAGCCGGAACAGGCCCATCACATGGTCGATCCGCAGGGCGCCCGCGTGGGTCAGCAGGCCCCGGAGCAGTCCGCGGTACGGCGCGAAGCCGGAGGCGGCGAGGACGTCGGGGCGCCAGGGCGGCAGCCCCCAGTCCTGGCCGTTGGCGTTGAAGGCGTCCGGCGGGGCGCCCACGGACATGCCCTCGGCGAACGCGTCGCGCTGCGCCCAGGCGTCGGCGCCGTCGGGGTGCACACCGACGGCGAGGTCGTGGACGATACCGACGGCCATGCCCGCGTCCCGGGCCGCGCGGCCGGCCGCCGCGAGCTGTTCGTCGGTGAGCCAGGCCAGCCAGCTGTGGAAGTCGACGCGGTCGATCAGTTCGTGCCGGGCCCGGCCGGTCTCGGCGGAGCGCGGGTCGCGCAGCTCCCGCGGCCAGTGGTGCCAGTCGGAGCCGTGCACCTCGGTGAGGGCGCACCAGGTCGCGTGGTCCTCCAGGGCCTGGCCCTGCTCGGCCAGGAAGTGGTGGTAGGCGGCGCGGCGGCCGGGGCCGAGCGGGACCTCGCGCACGATCTCCAGGGCCTCGCGCTTGAGCTGCCACACGGCGTCGCGGTCGATCAGCGCGCCCTTGTCGAGGACCGCGGCGCGCAGCCCGGCGGCCCGCTCCAGCAGCCCGTCGAGTGTCACGGTCCCCCGGCCGGTGACGTACGCGTACTCGGGAACGGCCTCGACCCGCAGATGGACGGGGTCGGGGAAGCGGCGCGATGAGGGGCGGTACGGCGAGGGGTCGGTCGGGTCGCCGGGGACGGCGGCGTGCAGCGGGTTGATCTGGACGAATCCGGCGCCCAGCTCGCGGCCGGACCAGGTGGCGAGTTCGGCGAGGTCGCCGAGGTCGCCCATGCCCCAGGAGCGGCTGGACAGCAGGGAGTAGAGCTGGACGAGGAAGCCGTGCGTACGGGGCGGGGGCTGCGGCACCTCGCGCGGGGCGACGACGAGCACGGCGCCCGCCGTACGGCCGTCGGCGGCGACGGCGGCGAGCCGGTGCACCCCGAGCGGCAGATCGGGCCAGGAGCGGCCCTCGGAGGCGGCGGACACGGCGCTCGGGACGGCCGCGTCCATGGGCGGCGCGTCGAGCGACGGCCACTCGACCGTGTCGCCCCGCTCCGTCTCCACCCGCAGGACCGTGCCCGGCGGCAGTTCGGCCAGCGCCCGTGGAAGGGCGGGCGGCAGGACGGCTCCGGAGCTGCCGGGGTCCGGGGTGGTCCACACGACGACGGTGGGCGGCAGCAGGCGGCTCGCGGCGGCGGACTCGGCGCGGGTCAGCGCGTCCTGGACGGCCTCGTCCGTGGACGCGTCGACGCCCAGCGCGGCGAGCACCGCGACGACCGTCTCCTCGGGGACCGGGACGGCGACGTCGGGGCCGGGTGAGTGGACGGTGGCGACACCGTGCAGCGCCGCGAGCGTGGCCAGGCGGCCCATTCAGACTCCTGAGAACTCCGTGCCGCCGGCCGTACCGGGCGCGGTCGGCTCGCTGGTGAGGGGTGCGGCGTCGGCGAGCGGGGGCTCGCTGGTGAGCGGTGCGGCGTCGGCGAGGGGCGGTTCGCTGGTGAGCGGGCCCGGGGCGTCGCCGGTCAGCGGTCCGGGCAGGGTGACGGCGAGGGGCTCGTCGCCGATCGGGTCACCAGGAACCACCTGTTTGGAAAGGGCGGAGAGAAGCAGCTGTGCGGATGCGGCCATGGCGGCGCCTCCAAGGACGACTCGGATCAACGGGACACAGCAGCCCTACCCAGTCGGCACGGCCGCAGACGTACTCGTCCGGGTAAACGTGCCCCGGTCACGCTGCGTTCCCCGAGCGGGAGTTGATCCCCCTGCCTATCACAACGGGCGAAAAACGGCATAGCGGCCACGCGCATTGACACCTTCACCCCAGGGTGGTGGGCTCGACGCCGATCGGCCGGACGGACGGGAATCCAGGGAGCCACGAGGGGAGCAGGGGCGTGCAACTCGGGCGCAGACAACGGACGGCGACAGCTGTCGCGGTCGCCGTGATCGGCGGACTTCTCGGTACGGCACCCGGCGCGACGGCGGCACCCGCCGATCCGGGCTCCCCCGCCGCCAGCACACCCGACGGGGAGGGCGAGGCGGAACTGCCCGCCGTCTGGCCCCGTCCCCAGTCGCTCAAGGCGGCGGGCACCGCCGTCACCCTCGGTGACGAGGTCACCGTCGTCGCGGCCGACGACACGGATCCGTACGCCCTCGACGCCCTGAGGGACGCGCTGCGCGAGGCCGGCGTCCGTACGGTGCGCACCACCGCCCCGCCCGTCTCCGGCCGCCCTCCGGCCACGCCGCCACCGAGCGGCGGCCCGGTCGTGCTCGCGGGCGGCAGCGGCGCCCTGAGCGCCCTCAGGAGCCTGCGGGCACCCGAGCGGACCGATCTCCCCTCCGGGGGCTACCGGATCGCCGTGGGCACCGTCGCGGGCCGCGGGACGATCGCGCTCGACGGGGTCGGCGACGACGGCCTCTTCCACGCCGCGCAGACCCTGCGGCAGCTGATCGGCGGCGCACCGGGCCGGGCGACGGTCCCCGGTGTCCTGGTGCGCGACTGGCCGGGCACGGCCGTACGCGGCATGACCGAGGGTTTCTACGGGGAACCCTGGGGCCATCAGGAGCGGCTGGCGCAGCTGGACTTCATGGGACGCACCAAGCAGAACCGCTATCTCTACGCGCCGGGTGACGACGCCTTCCGTCAGGCGCGCTGGCGCGAGCCCTACCCGGCCGGGCAGCGGGCCGAGTTCCGCGACCTGGCCGAGCGCGCGGGACGCAACCATGTGACGCTCGCGTGGGCCGTGGCCCCCGCCCAGGCCATGTGCATGACGTCCAAGGACGACGTCAAGGCGCTCAACCGCAAGATCGACGCGATGTGGGCGCTGGGTGTGCGCGCCTTCCAGCTCCAGTTCCAGGACGTCAGCTACAGCGAGTGGCACTGCGACGAGGACCGGGACACCTTCGGTTCGGGTCCCGGCGCCGCCGCGAAGGCGCAGGCGCGCGTCGCGAACGCGGTGGCCGAGCATCTCGCGCGGCGGCACCCGGGCGGCGAGCCGCTGACCGTGATGCCGACGGAGTACTTCCAGGACGGCGCCACCGAGTACCGCACGGCGCTGGCCGGCGACCTCGACGGCCGGGTCCAGGTCGCGTGGACGGGTGTCGGGGTCGTGCCGCGCACCATCACCGGAGGTGAACTGGCCGGTGCGCGCGAGGCGTTCAAGCACCCGCTGGTGACGATGGACAACTACCCGGTCAACGACTACGAGCAGGGACGCATCTTCCTCGGCCCCTACACGGGCCGCGAGCCCGGCGTCGCCGCCGGTTCGGCCGCGCTGCTCGCCAACGCGATGGAGCAGCCGTCCGCGGCCCGTATCCCGCTGTTCACGGCCGCCGACTACGCCTGGAACCCGCGCGGTTACCGGCCGCAGGAGTCCTGGCAGGCGGCGATGGACGATCTCGCGGACGGCGATCCCAAGGCGCGCGAGGCCATCGGCGCGCTCGCCGGGAACGAGTCCTCGTCGATCCTGAGCCCGACGGAGTCGGCGTATCTGCGCCCTCTGTTGAAGGAGTTCTGGCGCAGCCGTACGGACGCGGTGGCCGCGAAGGACCCGGCGGCCAGGGACGCGGCGGCGAAGCGCCTTCGGGCGGCCTTCTCCGTGATGCGGGAGACGCCGGAGCGGCTGTCCCGTACGGCCGACGGCCGGCTGGACGACGAAGTGCGGCCGTGGAGCGAGCAGTTGGCGCGCTACGGGCGGGCCGGTGAGCTGTCGGTCGACATGCTCCAGGCGCAGTCGCGGGGTGACGGCGACGCCGCCTGGCAGGCGTCGCTCGCCCTCGAACCGCTGCGGGAGGCGGCCGACCGGAGCACGGTCACCGTCGGCGAGGGCGTCCTCGACCCGTTCCTCGACCGCGCGGCCAAGGAGTCGGCGGCCTGGACGGGCGCCGACCGCTCGGCAGGCCCGGAGGCCCGCGCCAGCCGGAGCACCGACGCGTACACCGTAGGTGTGGGCCGCACCCGCCCCGTGGGCGTGATCACGACCATGACGGAGCCGGGCACGGGCGACGGCGCCTCGGTGGAGGCGCATGTCCCGGGCGAGGGCTGGCGGCGGCTCGGCCCCGTGTCGCAGTCGGGCTGGACCCAGACGGACGCGAAGGGGCTGCGCGCCGACGCCGTACGGATCAGCTGGCCCCGTGTACCGGGCGCGACGGCGCCGTCGGTGCGGCGTGTCGTGCCCTGGTACACCGACGAGCCGCGCGTACGGCTCGATCTCGCCCGGAGTGTGACGGACGCCGAGATCGGCGGGAGGACGGAGACGGTCGAGGCGGAGCTGGAGGCGCAGCGCCCCGGCGCGATCAGCGGCCCTCTGACGGCGAGGGCCCCGGACGGCATAGAGGTCACGCTGCCGAAGCGGGTGACGGTGCCGCGCGGTGTCCGTACGACCGTCCCGGTCCGGATCACCGTTCCCGAGGGCACCCCCGCGGGGAGCTACCGGGTCCCGCTGTCGTTCGGCGGGGAGGAGCGCACCCTGACGGTGCGGGCCTCGCCGCGTACCGGCGGACCCGACCTCCTGAGGACGCCGACGGCGACGGTCTCCTCGTCGGGCGACGAGACGCCCGCGTTCCCGGCCGCCGCGGCGGCCGACGGCGACCCGGCGACGCGCTGGTCGTCACCGGTCGAGGACGGCGCGTGGTGGCAGGTGGAGCTGGCGGAGCCGGCCAGGGTGGGCCGGGTGGTCCTGAACTGGCAGGACGCCTACGCGAGCGCCTACCGGATCCAGGTGTCGGCCGACGGGCGCGTATGGCGTGACGCGGCGCGGGTGGCGGACGGCAAGGGCGGGACCGAGTCGGTCCGGATGGACGCGAAGGACACCCGCTTCATCCGGATCCAGGGCGAGCGGCGCGGGACGGAGTTCGGTTACTCGCTGTGGTCGGTGGAGGCGTACGCGGTGACGGAGCCCGCGCCGCCGAAGTGAGCCGGTCAGCCGGTCAGCCGGTCGAGGACAGCCCCGGCGACCCTGACCGGCGCCGTGGAGCGGCCGCCGGGCGGGCACGGGGGCGACACGGAGCCGCACCGCGCCCCGGCACGACGAAGGCCCGGACACGACGAAGGCCCGGATCCTAGGCAGAAATGCCGTCGATCCGGGCCACCGCGTCCTCGGCGCCGAAGGGTTGCAGATACGGCATCCAGCGCGGATCCCGGTGTCCGGTCCCGATGATCCGCCAGGCGAGCCCGGACGGCGGCGCGGGCTGGTGGCGCAGTCTCCAACCCAGCTCGCGCAGATGCCGGTCCGCCTTGACGTGGTTGCAGCGGCGGCACGCGGCCACCACGTTGTCCCACACGTGCTTCCCGCCCCGGCTGCGCGGAATGACGTGGTCGACGCTGGTGGCGACGCTGCCGCAGTACATACAGCGCCCGCCGTCCCTGGCGAAGAGCGCACGACGGGTCAGCGGGACGGGCCCCCGGTAGGGGACCCGTACGAACCGTTTGAGCCGTACGACGCTGGGCGCGGGCAGGACCCGCGTCTCGCTGTGCAGGAAGGCGCCGGATTCCTCTAGGCAGATGGCCTTGTTCTCCAGAACGAGGACGAGCGCGCGGCGGAGCGGTACGACGCCGAGCGGCTCGTACGACGCGTTGAGGACCAGGACATGTGGCACGGTGCCTCCAGTTACGCCGGCGGCGCGTGGCTCGCGCCGGGACGATCTGTCTCAGTCTCTCCTCATGCCTGGTCGAAACGCCACCACGTCTTGGTAACGGGCTCGGAGTGTTTTCGCCCACACCACCCCCACGACCTCTGACCTGGCGTGTCCCCGTCCCCGTGCCTTCCAGGGACTTCGCCCGAAGCCGCCGGGTGAGGAGTGTCTCTCCCTCCCGCGGGGCGACGGCCCACACGCGATGCCCCGTTAGTGTGGTTGGTCCCGCCCGTGTTTCCAGGAGGTTCCCGCCGTGTCCCTGTCCGCCCCGCCGGCCCCGGACCCCTCGTCCGGGCCCGCCACACTCGACGAGGCCGCGGAACGGGCCAACGACGCCGCGGGCTGGGTGGAGCAGAACTGGTCCACCTGGCTGAGCGTCGGCCTGCGCATCCTGCTGATCATGGTCATCGCGCTCGTCCTGCGCCATGTCCTGCGGCGCACCATCACCCGGCTGATAGCGCGGATGAACCGCAGCGCCACGGCGGTCGAAGGCACGGCGCTCGGCGGCCTCCTGGTCAACGCGGAACGGCGCAGGCAGCGCTCCGAGGCCATCGGATCCGTGCTCCGGTCGGTGACGTCATTCACGATCCTGGGCACGGCCGCGCTGATGGCGCTGGGGGCGCTGAACATCAATCTGGCCCCGTTGCTGGCGTCGGCGGGGGTCGCCGGTGTGGCCCTGGGCTTCGGCGCGCGCAATCTCGTCACCGACTTCCTCTCCGGCGTCTTCATGATCCTGGAGGACCAGTACGGCGTGGGCGACACCATCGACGCGGGCGTCGCGTCCGGCGAGGTCATCGAGGTCGGGCTGCGGGTGACCAAGCTGCGCGGCGACGACGGCGAGATCTGGTACGTCCGCAACGGCGAGGTGAAGCGGATCGGCAACCTGAGCCAGGGCTGGGCCACGGCCGGTGTCGATGTGACGGTCCGGCCGACCGAGGATCTGGACGAGGTCCGCGACGTCATCACCGCGGTCGCGGAGAAGATGGCGAAGGAGGACCCCTGGGCGGAGCGGCTGTGGGGTCCGGTCGAGATCCTGGGCCTGGACTCCGTCCTGCTCGAATCGATGACGATCCGGGTGACCGCCAAGACGATGCCGGGCAAGGCGCTGGGCGTGGAGCGCGAGCTGCGCTGGCGCATCAAGCAGGCGTTCGACGCGGCGGGCATCCAGATCGTCGGCGGGCTGCCCCTGGCGGGTACGGAGGCGGCCGCGGCCGACCCGACGGCCGGTGTGGCCGCGCCCTCGGCCCTGGCGAGCCCCACGTCGCCGCAGTCCCTCGCGGCGTCGCCGATACCGCCGCAGCAGGCGGCCAGTCCCGGCGCCAATCCCAACCTGTCGAAGTAGTCGAACACACACCCCGCAGGTAACGCTTTGGTTGCCGCGGGGTGCTGCGGCTTCTACGGGTATTGACTGCTCCCTGACCCCCGGCCTACTTTCCTCCCATCAAATAGGAAACTTTCCTAACAGTGTCGGGAGCACCGACACCGGGAGAGCAGTCGCCGAAGGGCAGGTGCACGCCGTGAGCGATCCGTCCACGCCGTCCCCGGGCACACCACGCGTCCTGCGTGCGATGAACGACCGTGCCGCGCTGGATCTGCTGCTGGCGCACGGCACCCTCTCCCGTACCCGGATCGGCAAACTGACCGGTCTCTCCAAACCCACGGCCTCCCAGCTGCTGGCCCGACTGGAGGCGGCCGGTCTCGTCGTCGCCACCGGCACCACCGAGGGGCGTCCGGGCCCCAACGCCCAGCTGTACGCGGTGAACGCGGGCGCCGCCCACGCCGCCGGGCTCGACGTGAACCCGCAGCGCGTCCTCGCCGCCGTCGCGGACATCACCGGCGCCACCGTCGGCCGGTTCGAACTGCCCACGCCGGGGCGCCGGCCCGGCGACAGCGTCGTGACCCGGGTGACCGACGCGCTGGAGGGCGCCGTCAAGGCCGCCGGTCTGGCGCGCGGCGACGTGCACCGCGTCGTGATCGGTACACCGGGCGCCTTCGACCCGTCGACCGGTCGGCTGCGGTACGCCTCGCACCTGCCCGGCTGGCACTCCCCCACGCTGCTCGACGAACTGGCCGCCGCCCTGCCGATGCCCGTCGAGTACGAGAACGACGTGAACCTCGCGGCGGTCGCCGAACAGCGCCTGGGCGCGGCCCGCGGCAACGACGACTTCGTCCTCCTGTGGAACGAGGAGGGCCTCGGCGCCGCCCTCGTCATCAACGGCCGGCTGCACCGCGGCTTCACCGGCGGCGCCGGCGAGGTCGGCTTCCTCCCGGTGCCGGGCACTCCCCTCGTACGCCAGGTGGTCAAGGCCAACAGCGGCGGCTTCCAGGAGCTGGCGGGCGCCCAGTCCGTGCCCCGCCTCGCCCGCAGTCTCGGCATCGAGACGCCGGAACAGCCGTACGTGGACGTCGCCGCCGCCCTCCTTACGAAGGCCGCCGCCGGGCACGAGGAGGATCCGCGGCTGGCGGAGCTGCTGCGGCTGTTCGCGCAGCGGCTCGCCACCGGGCTCGCGTCCGTGACCGCGGTGCTCGACCCCGAACTCATCGTCCTCGCGGGCGGGGTGACCGCCGCCGGCGGAGAACCGCTGCGCGCCCTGGTCCAGGCGGAACTCGCCGAACTGGCCGCCTCCAGACCCCGGCTGCTCATCGGCGAGGTACAGCGGGACCCCGTGTTGCGCGGCGCGCTGGAGAGCGCGCTGGCGACCACCCGCGACGAGGTCTTCG
This sequence comes from Streptomyces sp. NPDC057307, assembly GCF_042667665.1. Taxonomy (NCBI): domain Bacteria; kingdom Bacillati; phylum Actinomycetota; class Actinomycetes; order Kitasatosporales; family Streptomycetaceae; genus Streptomyces; species Streptomyces sp. NPDC057307. The sequence continues at coordinate 26,274 of NZ_JBHUZM010000024.1, forward strand.
ACACCTCGCGCTGACCCGCCCCCGGCCTCCGGGCCCCCAGACCCCCCAAAGCCCCCTCACGACCCCGTCACATCCCTTTCAGGACCCGACCGACACCGGGAGTTCCGTCATGCCCAGAAACCGCCGTCTGACCGCTTCCGCCGTCGCGGTCGCCGCGCTGTCCGTCCTCACCGCCGCGTGTACGGGGCAGTCCGGCGACACCGCGTCGGACGACCCGAACGCCAAGACCACGATCACCTTCTGGCACGGCTGGAGCGCGCCCTCCGAGGTCAAGGCGATCAAGGAGAACATCGACCGGTTCGAGAACGCCCACCCGAACATCAAGGTCGACGTCGTCGGGAACATCAACGACGACAAGCTCAACCAGGCGCTGCGCGCGGGCGGTTCGAAGGGCCCGGACGTCGTGTCGTCCTTCACCACCTCCAACGTCGGCAAGTTCTGCTCGTCCGGCGCCTTCGCCGATCTTGAGCCCTTCATAAAGAAGGACAAGATCGACCTGGCGAAGACGTTCCCGAAGGTGCTGCTCCAGTACACCGAGTTCGAGGGCGACCGCTGCGCGCTGCCGCTGCTCAGCGACGCGTACGGGCTGTACTACAACAAGGACGCCTTCAAGGAGGCGGGCATCACGGCCCCGCCGAAGACGATGTCCGAGCTGACCGAGGTCGCCAAGAAGCTGACCAAGCCCAAGGGCGACACCTACGAGCAGGTCGGCATGATGCCGACGTACCACGGCTACGAGACGGTCGTCGACCACTACATGTCGAGCTGGGACCACGCGTACTTCGACAAGGACGGCAAGTCCAACATCGCCAAGGACCCGGCCTTCGCCAAGATGTTCACGTACCAGAAGAAGCTCGTCGAGGACCTCGGCGGCTTCGCCAAACTGGAGAAGTACCGCAGCACCTTCGGTGACGAGTGGGGCGCCAAGCACCCCTTCCACACCGGTCAGGTCGCGATGCAGCTGGACGGCGAGTGGCGGCTCGGCATGGCCGAGGACGCGGGCGTCGACTTCGAGATCGGTGTGGCCCCGATGCCCGTCGCCGACGACGAGGCCGACAGCTACGGCAAGGGCTTCCTCTCCGGCACGATCATGGGCATCGCGCCGCAGAGCAAGAAGCAGAACGCCGCGTGGGAGCTGGTGAAGTACATGACCACCGACACCAAGGCGGTCGTGGAGTTCGCCAACGGCATCAACAACGTGCCCTCCACGCTCGCCGCGCTCAAGTCGCCCGACCTGAAGTTCGACCCGCGCTTCAAGACGTTCCTCGACATCGCGCAGCACCCGAAGTCCAACACCCCCGACGGCGCGATCAACGGCGCGACGTACCAGCAGACGCTCCAGGACTTCGGCTTCCAGTACGAGAAGGGCTCCGTCAAGGACCTCCAGGAGGGCCTGGAGAAGACGGCGAAGCAGATCGACCGCGACATCGAGCAGGCCAAGTAGCGGGCCGGGACGTCCGCCGATGTCCAGCAACACGCTTCGCTCGAAGCGGCGCAGGAGCGCCCTTCGGACGGTGGCGTTCATGTCGCCCTGGTTGATCGGGTTCACGGTCTTCTTCGCGTACCCGCTCGTCTCGACCGTGTACTTCTCCTTCATGAAGTACGACGGTTTCAACTCCCCCGTCTGGAACGGGCTCGGGAACTGGTCGTACGTCTTCAGCGACTACCCGATGTTCTGGCCGTCGCTGCGCAACACCCTGTGGCTGGTCCTGGTGATGGTCACCTGCCGGGTCGTGTTCGGCCTCGGCGTCGGCATGCTGATCACCAAGATCAAGACGGGCACCGGGGTCTTCCGGACCCTGTTCTACCTGCCGTACCTGGCGCCGCCCGTCGCGGCCACCCTGGCCTTCGTGTTCCTCCTCAACCCCGGTACGGGGCCGGTCAACACGATCCTCGGCGACCTCGGGCTGCCCACGCCGGGCTGGTTCAACGACGCCTCCTGGTCCAAGCCGGCGCTCACCGCGCTGGCCGTCTGGGGCATCGGCGACCTGATGGTCATCTTCATGGCCGCGCTGCTCGACGTACCGAAGGAGCAGTACGAGGCTGCCGAGCTGGACGGCACGTCGGCGTGGCAGCGCTTCCGCTTCGTGACGCTGCCGAACATCTCGCCGATCGTGCTGTTCGCCGTGGTCACGGGCGTGATCCAGGCGATGCAGTACTACACACAGCCACTGGTCGCGGGCAAGGTCGCCTCCGGCGTGATCGGCGGCTCGGGCCAGCAGTTCGAGCCCGGCTACCCGGACAAGTCGACGCTGACCCTGCCGCAGCTCGTCTACAACCTCGGCTTCCAGCGTTTCGACTACGGCGCCGCCTGCGTCGTCGCGCTCGTCCTGTTCGCCCTGGCCATGGTCTTCACCGCGTTCCTGATGCGGCGTCGCGGCGGACTGATCGGAACGGGTGACTGACCATGTCCCAGAAACTCCTCGAAGCGCCCGACCGGCCGCTGAAGCCCTCGGACGACCGGACACCGGCGGCCCGCACCGCGCGCCGCAAGGCGGCGCTGCACTGGATCGCCGTGCACTCGCTCGGTGTCGCGGCGGCGCTGTTCTTCGTCCTGCCGTTCGTCTTCCTCTTCCTCACCTCGGTGATGAGCGACCAGCAGGCACTCACCCGCGACCTCACCCCGAACAGCTGGGAGTGGGGCAACTACACCAAGGTCTTCGACACGCCGGGCTTTCTGACCTGGTGGAAGAACACCCTGCTGTACGCGGGGCTCGGGACCCTGCTGTCGGTGGCCTCCTCGATCCCGGTGGCGTACGCGCTGGCCAAGTTCCGCTTCCGCGGGCGGCAGTTGTCGCTGATGCTGGTCATCTCGATGATGATGCTGCCGCCCCAGGTGATCATCATTCCGATGTATCTCTTCTGGGCGAAGCAGTTCGACCTGTCGGGCACGCTCTGGCCGCTGATCATCCCGATGGCGTTCGGCGACGCGTTCTCCATCTTCCTACTGAGGCAGTTCCTGCTCACGATCCCCAACGAGTACCTGGACGCGGCCCGCGTCGACGGCTGCGGTGAGTTCCGTACGCTGCTCAGGGTCGTCCTGCCGATGGCGAAGCCGGGCATCGCCGCCGTGGCGCTGTTCCAGTTCTTCTACGCGTGGAACGACTACTTCGGCCCACAGATCTACGCGTCGGAGAACCCGGCCGCCTGGACGCTCAGTTACGGACTGGAGTCCTTCAAGGGCGCGCACCACACCGACTGGAACCTGACCATGGCCGCGACCGTTCTGGTCATGGCCCCTGTGATCCTCGTCTTCTTCTTCGCACAGAAGGCGTTTGTCGAGGGCGTCACACTGACCGGAGTGAAGGGCTAGAAGAACACATGAAGCTCGCAGTAGTGGGTGGCGGGTCCACCTATACACCTGAGTTGATCGACGGCTTCGCCCGGTTGAGGGACACGCTCCCGATCAGTGAGCTGGTGCTCGTCGACCCGGCGGCCGACCGTCTCGATCTGGTGGGCGGTCTCGCCCGGCGGATCTTCGCCAAGCAGGGGCACCCCGGAAAGATCGTCACGACGTCCGACCTGGACGCGGGTGTGGCCGGCGCCGACGCCGTCCTGCTCCAACTGCGCGTCGGCGGACAGGCCGCGCGCCAGCAGGACGAGACCTGGCCGCTGGAGTGCGGCTGCGTCGGCCAGGAGACGACGGGCGCGGGCGGCCTCGCCAAGGCGCTGCGTACGGTGCCGGTCGTCCTGGACATCGCCGAGCGGGTACGGCGCGCCAACCCGGACGCGTGGATCATCGACTTCACCAACCCGGTGGGGATCGTGACGCGCGCCCTGCTGCAGGCCGGGCACAAGGCGATCGGGCTGTGCAACGTCGCGATCGGCTTCCAGCGCAAGTTCGCGAAGCTGCTGGACGTCGCCCCGTCGGCCGTCCATCTGGAGCACATCGGGCTGAACCATCTGACCTGGGAGCGGAGCGTACGGCTCGGCGGTCCCGACGGCGAGAACGTGCTGCCGAAGCTGATCGCCGAGCACGGCGACGCCATCGCGGCCGATCTGCGGCTGCCGCGCCGGGTGCTCGACACCCTCGGCGTGGTGCCCTCCTACTACCTGCGCTACTTCTACGCGCACGACGAGGTCGTCCGTGAGCTGGGCACCAAGCCGTCGCGGGCCGCGGAAGTGGCCGAGATGGAGGCGCAGTTGCTCGCCATGTACGGCGACCCGGCGCTGGACGAGAAGCCCGAGCTGCTGGCCAAGCGCGGCGGCGCCTTCTACAGCGAGGCCGCGGTCGATCTCGCCGCCTCGCTGCTGGGCGACGCGGGCAGCGGCGGCAGCCCGGTCCAGGTCGTCAACACGTACAACAACGGCACGCTGCCGTTCCTCGCCGACGACGCGGTGATCGAGGTGCAGGCCAGGGTCGACGCCTCGGGGGCGACGCCGCTGGCCGTGCCCGAGGTCGACCCGCTGTTCGCGGGGCTGATCGCCAATGTCACCGCGTACGAGGACCTGGCGCTCCAGGCCGCGCTGCACGGTGGGCGCGACCGCGTCTACAAGGCGCTGCTGTCGCACCCGTTGATCGGTCAGTACGAGTACGCCGAGGGCCTGACCGACCGTCTGATCGCGCACAACCGGGAGCACCTCGCGTGGGCATGAGCCGGACCGAGCCGGCGGCGGGGCGCGGCAGCGTCCTGGCCGTCGACGCCGGGAACAGCAAGACCGATGTGACCGTCATCGGTGCCGACGGGTATGTGCTCGGCGCGGCGCGCGGCGGCGGGTTCCAGCCGCCGGTCGTCGGCGTGGAGCCGGCGATCGACCGGCTGGCCGCGATCGTCGCCGACGCGGCGGCCGACGCCGGCCTCCGTACGGAGGGGATCGTCGGGCATGTCTCCGCGTGTCTGGCCAACGCCGATCTTCCGGTGGAGGAGCGGGAGTTGGCGGCGGCGGTGCAGCGGCGCGGCTGGGGACGTACCACCGAGGTGCGCAACGACACGTTCGCGATACTGCGTGCCGGGCTGCCCGGCGGCGCCGAACCGCGCGGGGTCGCCGTCGTGTGCGGCGCGGGCATCAACTGCGTGGGCATGCTGCCGGACGGCCGTACGGCGCGCTTCCCCGCGATCGGCCGGATCTCCGGCGACTGGGGCGGCGGCTCCGGGCTGTCCGAGGAGGCGCTGTGGTTCGCGGCGCGCGCCGAGGACGGGCGGGGTGAGCCGACGGAGCTGACGCGCACGGTGCCGGGGCACTTCGGCCTCGGCTCGGTGTACGCGCTGATCGAGGCGCTGCACCTGGGTCATCTCCCGTACGCGCGCAGGCACGAGCTGGCACCGGTCCTCTTCGCCACCAGCGCGGCGGGCGACGCCGTGGCCAGGTCGCTGGTCGACCGGCTCGCCGCCGAGGTGGTGGCGCTGGCCGGGGTGGCGCTGGAGCGGCTGGGGCTGCTGGACGAGGAGGTACCGGTGCTGCTGGGCGGCAGTGTGCTGGCGGCCCGGCATCCGCAACTGGACGACGGGATCCGGGAGTTGCTGGCGGCCCGCGCGCCGAAGGCCGTGGTGGGAGTGGTGGCGGCGCCGCCGGTGCTGGGCGCCGGGCTGCTGGGGCTGGACCACACCGGCGCCGCCGCGGAGGCGCACGCCAGGCTGCGGGCGCACTACGACGCGTGAGGCCTGACGTCTGAGGCCTGACATCTGACGTCCGAGGTGGCCGCGTGCGCGAGCGCGGGCGCCCAACGCCGGGCGCGCGCTGGGCGCGTAACGTGACGAGACCCGTGATCGGACCCTTTCGAGTGGGAACCGATCACGGGTCCGCGGCGTATTGAATGGAGGGAGCACGGTGGGGGGATCGTGCTCCATCGTCCGGCTTCGTCCGCACAAGGCCGGGCTTCGTCCGCACAAGATCACGTCAAGGCTTGTGTGGACAGCGGTCCCTGCGGCCATACTGCTGGCCGGGACTTGTCCCTCCGTCCGCCGAGGGGCGCGACGCCGTCGTCAGTGACCGAGGGGGAGGTCAAGTGACATACCCGCCGAATGTGCGCACAGCGCCTGTTCCGGCGCCGACGCACGCGCCCGCGCCGTCAGCTCCACCGCCCGTGCCGCCACCCGCGCCGCGTGGCGCGTGGGCCGAGGGCAGGGAGCGTCTGCGCGCCGCGGCGACGACGGAGCCGGGGCGGCTCCAGATCATCGGGGCGCTCCTGGCCCTGCTGGTCGTGGTGTTCGGGGCGGTGACGGCTTTCGAGGTCTCCGACCGGTACTCCTCCGCCGACGACGTCGTCGAGCGCAGCCAGCCGCTGAGCGCGGTCGCGGCGAAGATCTACGGCTCGCTGGCCTCCGCCGACACGGCCGCGTCGAGCGGCTTCCTGGCGGGCGCGCAGGAGCCGGCGACGGTGCAGAAGGTGTACCGGGACGACATCAAGAGGGCGTCCGAGCTGCTGATCGACGCCGCGACGAGCACGGACAGCTCCAGCGACTCCGGCCGCCAGATCGCCACCATCAACGAGAAACTGCCGCGCTACACCGGTCTGATCGAGCGCGCGCGGGCCAACAACCGGCAGGGACTGCCGCTGGGCGGCGCCTATCTGCGCTATGCCAACCAGCTGATGACGAAGGAGATCCTGCCGGCGGCCGAGAAGCTGTACGCGTCGGAGACGGCCCGGCTCGACCGGGACCACGAGGACGCCCGGGTCTGGCCGTTCCTGGCCCTTGCCGCCGGTGTCGTCGCCCTGGGTGTCCTCGCCTGGGCGCAGCGCCGCAACTACCAGCGTACGAACAGGGTGTTCAACCACGGTCTCCTCGCGGCGACGGCCGCCGCCACCGTGGTGCTGCTGTGGCTGGCGGTGGGCCACACGCTGGCGCGCGTCGAGCTGAACAACGCGAACGCGGACGGGCAGGCGTCGCTGAAGGTCCTCAACGACGCCCGGATCAGCTCGCTGAAGGCCCGCGCGAGCGAGAATCTGACACTGGTCGCGCGCGGCGCCGTCCTCACCGAGAAGAAGGGCGACGAGCCGCAGAAGGACCAGTACGAGGTGGACCACCAGACCAACATGAGGAATCTCGGCGCGGCGCTGGCGACGGCGGAGAGGCTCGCCGACGACGACGCGGGGAGCCGGCCGGTCGACCAGGCCCGGGAGGCCGCCGCCGAGTGGCAGAAGCGGCACAAGTCGGCGAACGACACCGACAAGGCCGGTGAGTACGACGACGCCGTGGAGTTGGTCATCGGCGACAAGGCATCGACGGGCGAGTCGTTCAATCTCGTGGACGACGCGCTGGAGAAGGCGATCGCCCACGAGCAGGGGGAGTTCACCGACTCCGCGAAGTCCGGCCGCGGCGCGCTGTTCGGCCTGGCGATCGGGGCCCTGGTGCTGGGCCTGCTGGGTGCGGTCTGCGCCATTCTGGGTATCAACCGCAGGCTTTCGGAGTACCGGTGACAGGGGGAGGAATGAAAGCCGCCACGGACACGAACGACTCGCGCGAGCCGGACGGTTCGCCGGGGACCGACGGCCGGCCGGCCGGCCGTCGTACGGGAGTCACCGTCGCCGCCGCCGTCGCGCTGACCGCGACACTCGCCCTGCTGCCCCTGTCCCGTGCCGACCGGGCCGACGACGGCCGGGAACCGCGGAAGGTCTCCGCCGAAGCCGCGCCCGCCGCCGAGGAGGCGGAGTGCGTCGAGCCGGAGCGCAGCCTGCGGCCCTCGTCACAGCCCGACGAGGGGCCGACCATCGACAAGATCAAGGCGCGCGGCCACCTGATCGTCGGCATCGACCAGAGCAGCTACCGCTGGGGCTACCGCAACCCCGCCACCAAGACCATCCAGGGCTTCGACATCGACCTCGCGCGGGCCATCGCCGAGGACATCCTCGGCTCCCCCGAGGACATCGTCTTCCGCGCCATTCCCACCAACCAGCGGGTCGACGCCCTGAACACCACCACGGACAGCGGGGTCGACCTGGTCGTACGGACCATGACGATCAACTGTGCGCGCAGCCTTCAGGTCGCCTTCTCCACCGCCTACTTCCAGGCCGGCCAGCAGGTGCTCGCGCCCAAGGAGGACTCCGACATCACGGGGTACGACAAGTCGCTCTCCGGCAAACGGGTCTGCTCGGCGGACAGCACGACGGCGTACGACGAGTTGGTGAAGAACTCGTTCGGCGCGATCTACAAGGACGAGCACGACGGGACACCGCGGGACGAGGACCAGCTGACGGTGCCGAACCAGCTGGACTGCCTGGTCCGGCTCCAGATGGGCGAGGTCGACGCGATCGTCACGGACAACGCGCTCGCGGCCGGCCAGGCCGCCCAGGACCCGGCGATCGAGCTGGTGGGCGAGCCGTTCACCAAGGAGTACTACGGCGTCGCGGCCAAGCTCGGCAACGACGACCTGGTGCGCCGGGTCAACCATGTGCTGGAGGAGTACCGCGCGGGCGGTGCCGACAGCCCCTGGATGAAGTCGTACGAGCAGTGGCTGGAGGCCGGACTGCCCGGCATAAAGGCGCCGCCGGCGGCGAAGTACAAGGACTGAGGAGCGGGTAGCGAGACCGAGGGACGCCAGGACCAGGACCGAGGACCGCGCACCGGTGACGGAGGCGGTCAGGGCAGAGCGGAGAGGTGATCGATGGGCGACGCGGGCTCCTTCCCCGACTCGAGGGGGAAGTCGGCCGGTCCTGCCATGGACCGGGACGAGGCGGATCGTGCCCTCGCGCGCCTCGGCGCCGAGCACGAGGCGATCGAGACGTCCCTGCTCGCCCTCCAGGACCACGCGGGCCGCCGGCTGCTCGAAGGGGCCGGCCTCAGTGGAGTCACCAAGGACCGCTGGGCCACCACCGACCGGGCGATCACGCTGCTGTGGAGCTACTTCGACGCCTACTCCGCCGCCCTGCGCGGCGCCCGTGAGGCCCGCGCCCGGCTGCGGTGGCTCAACCAGCAGGATCTGGTGGATCTGACCGAGAAGCTGCGGGGCCGCAGCGTCACGGTCGCGGGCTCGGCCAACCCGGCCCCCTCCCTCACGGGACCGGCCAAACTCTCCGAGCAGTTCACCCTCGCCGAACTGGTCGCGCGGATGAACGAGTTGTACGCGCAGTCGCTGGACATGGTCGTGGCGTCGGACTCCGTCTGGTCGGCGCTGCCCGCCCGGATAGACCTCCTCGCCGCCGAGCTGAACCGCACCCGTTCGCTGGCGCACTCGGCCGGGGTACGGCCCGGTGAGCACCCGGCGGGTGACGACCTGGAGGCGATCACCGACGAGCTGGCCACGCTGCGCGCCCAGGTGATCTCCGATCCGCTGGCCTTCTGGCAGCCGCTGCACGGCAGTTCGGCGCCCGGCGGCGGCAGGCCCGACACCGAGCGCTACGACCGGGCGGCCCGCGCCCTGGAGGACGTACGCCGGGAGATCGACGCCGTCCTGACGGTCCGTCAGGACTCGGAGGCGCGGCTGCTGCGGCTGCGGGACGTGCTGTCGCGCGCCGACCGTACGCTCACCGAGGCCCGGTCGGCCCGTGGCGAGGTGCTGGCGAAGATCGCCGCCTCCGAGGTGCCGGCGGTGAGCGGCCCGTCGACGGCGCTCCAGGAGCGGCTGTCCACGGCCGCCGAGTACCGCAGGCACGCGCAGTGGCATCGTCTCTCCCCGCTGCTGGAGTCCCTGGAGCGCGAGGCCGAGGACGAACTGCACCGGGCGCGCGAGTCGTTGACCGCCGTGACGGCGCCGCTCGCGGTCCGGGCCGAGCTGCGCGGCAGGCTCGACGCGTACAAGGCGAAGGTGGCCCGGCACGGGCTCGCCGAGGACATGGTGCTGACCGAACGCTACGACGCCGCCCGCCGGATGCTGTGGAGCGCGCCCTGCGATCTGCGCGTCGCCGAACAGGCGGTGCTGCGCTACCAGCAGGCGACGGCCGAGGCACTGGCCCAGCGGCAGTCCGGACCCACCGACCGCGGGGGGATCGCGTGAGCGTCGGCGGAGCACGGGGCCGGGATCTGAGAGAACGGCACGAATCACACGTACGGACAGTGCGGAACGTACTGGACGGCTTGAGCGAACGGGGGGACCGATGAGCGGGACGAGGAAATGCCAGCGCCCCGGTTGCGAGGGGTCGTACGAGGACATGGGCGGCGGTGAGCTGTACTGCGACACCTGCGGTCTGGCCCCGGTCGTCTCGCCGACCGGCATGGTGTCGTCGCCGCCCACCGGGATCACCGGTGGCGGCAGGGACAGCAGGGCCAGCGGCAAGGGCAGTGGCCGGGGCAGCGGTTCGGCGCGCAGCGGCTCGTCCCGCGCGTCGTCGCGGGCCTCCTCGCGCTCGTCGACGTCACGGCGTTCGGTCTCGGGGCGGCTGTCGCGTTCGCTGTCCGGCCGGCTCTCCAACCGGTCGGTGTCGGTGCGTAGTTCCGGCGCCGCCACCGGCACGTCGGGGCGCAACCGGCTGGGGGCGGGTCTCGTCTCCGTACCGGACGTGCCGAGGCCCGATCCGCGGTCGGCCGTGATGACGAGCGCCGAGGTCCCGGAGCGCAAGCGGTACTGCTCGCGTTCGGACTGCGGGGCGCCGGTGGGCCGTTCGCGCGGTGAGCGGCCGGGGCGTACGGAGGGGTTCTGCACCAAGTGCGGCCACCCGTACTCGTTCATGCCGAAGCTGCGCGAGGGCGACATCGTCCACGGGCAGTACGAGGTCGCGGGCTGTCTGGCGCACGGCGGTCTGGGCTGGATCTATCTGGCCGTCGACCGCGCGGTCTCCGACCGCTGGGTGGTCCTCAAGGGCCTGCTCGACACGGGTGACCAGGACGCCATGGAGGCGGCGATCTCCGAGCGGCGCTTCCTCGCCGAGATCGAGCACTCCAACATCGTCCGTATCTACAACTTCGTGGAACATCTCGACCAGCGGACCGGCTCCATGGACGGCTACATCGTCATGGAGTACGTGGGCGGCAAGGCGCTCAAGGAGATCGCCAACGAGCGGCGCGGCCCCGACGGCAAGCGCGACCCGCTGCCGGTCGAGCAGGCGTGCGCGTACGGCATCGAGGCGCTGGAGGCCCTCGGGCATCTGCACAGCCGCAATCTGCTCTACTGCGACTTCAAGGTCGACAACGCGATCCAGTCCGAGGACCAGCTCAAGCTCATCGACATGGGCGCGGTCCGCAGGATGGACGACGACGAGTCGGCGATCTACGGCACCGTCGGCTACCAGGCACCGGAGGTCGCCGAGGTCGGCCCCTCGGTGGCCTCCGACCTGTACACGGTGGCGCGCACGCTCGCGGTGCTGACGTTCGACTTCCAGGGCTACACGAACGTGTTCGTGGACTCGCTGCCCGACCCGGACAACATCGACGTCTTCCGGACGTACGAGTCGTTCTACCGGCTGCTGGTGCGCGCGACGGATCCCGACCCGGCGCGGCGGTTCGCCTCGGCGCAGGAGATGGCCGAGCAGCTGACGGGTGTGCTGCGCGAGGTCGTGGCGCTCCAGACGGGGCGGCCACGGCCGGCCCTGTCGACGCTGTTCGGCACGGAAGTGCGCGTCACGGACACCCAGTTGTTCGCCGACGCCGGTCAGGACGTGTCACGGCTGGGGCTGCGACCCGAGCCGGTGCGGACCGGGCTGTTCGGCCGCCGCGACAAGGCCGCGGGAAGCGCGAACGGGTCCTCGAACCGTCCCTCCGACGGGCCCGTGATCGGCACCGTCGGCGCCGCCGCGCTGCCCCCGGGCGGCGGGCAGCACCCGGGTACGGGCGTGCCGGCGCCACTGCCCGGCCACCCCGCGATCCAGCCGCCCCCGCCGCCCTTCGGGGCACCTTCCCAACTCCCGCCCGGCGCCCCGCGGGGCGGTGTCCCGGCGCCTCGGACCGGACCGGGGGCGGTCCCGGGCGCGGCACCGGGTGCCGGACCGAACGGTGGCGGACCGGGTGGCTCCGTCCCCGCCGTCGTGGCCGCCGAAGCCCTGGAGACCGGCGCCCCGCTCGCCCGTATCGACTCGCGCGCCACCGCGCTGGCCCTGCCGGTGCCACGGGTCGACGCGAACGACCCCAACGCGGGCTTCCTGGCCGGTCTGATGGCGGCCGCCCCCGCCGAGCTGATCTCCGCGCTCGCGACGGCGCCCGCCGACTCCCTGGAGCGCCGGCTGCGTGAGCTGCGCGCCCGGCTGGAGATGGGTGAACTGATCACAGCCTCCGCGGCGTTGAGCGAGCTGGAAGCTCGCCACGCCGACGACTGGCGGGTCGTCTGGTACCGGGGTGTCACCTCGCTGGTGACGGGTGAGAACGAGATCGCGGCGCTCTCCTTCGACGCGATCTACGACGCCTTCCCGGGGGAGGCCGCGCCGAAGCTGGCGCTCGGAGTCTGCGCCGAGGTGCTCGGCCAGCTCGACAACGCGGCCGAGTACTACCGCCTCGTATGGATGACGGACCCGAGCTATGTCAGCGCCGCCTTCGGCCTCGCCCGGGTGCAGAACGCGGCGGGCGACCGGACCGGAGCCGTACGGACCCTGGAGTCGGTCCCCGAGGCGTCGATCCACTACACGGCGGCCAGGATCGCGGCCGTACGGTCCCGGCTGCGCCGCCGTGACCTGCGTGAGCTGTCGCCCCTCGCCCCGCAGGGTGCCACGCCGGACACACCGCTGATCGACGATCTGAGAGCGGCGGCCGACCAGGTCTCGCGCCTCGGCCAGTTCGGTCTGGACTCGATGCGCCGCGAGCAGTTGTCGACGGAGGTTCTGGGCACGGCTCTGGACTGGGTACTCTCCGGTGGTCCAGGGAATCGTCCCGGACAGACCTCGTTGCTCGGCAGCGAACTGAACGAGCGCGGTCTGCGCTTGGGACTGGAACGCTCGTACCGGGTGCTTGCCCGGCTCGCTCAACGTGGCGAGGAGAGGATCGACCTGGTGGAGCGGGCCAACCGCTTCCGCCCCCGGACGTGGGTGTGATTGATGTCGCAGATGCACGAGCCGACGGCCCTTTCGAGGTGTCCCAGTTGCGAGGAGCCGCTGGAGTCGGGCGACCTGTTCTGTGGTGCGTGCGGGTACGACCTGTCGGCCGTACCCCCGCCTCCGGACGACCACCCCACGATCGTCATGAACGGCGCGCCGGGGGCGGGTCCTTCGGGCGCCGTCGACTGGCCGTCCGCCGCCGGGACGGACAGCACGGCCACGCCCGCGCCGGTGCATGTGCCCGGCGAGCTGCCGGGGATCGACTCGACCGGGGTGCCGCTGTCCGGGCACACCGGGGCAGGGCATCCGACGGCGGGCCACCCGGCGGCGGCGGGGCACCGGCCCGTGCCGTCGGCCGTGCCCACCGTCGCACCGCCTGCCGCACCGCCCCTGGCACCGCCGGCCGCACCACCTGCCGCACCGCCGACCGCGCCGATCCCCGCGGGTGACTTCGAACTGCCCGCGCCCACAGCGGCGGCGGCCGGGGCCCCGCTCCCGGTGCCCCATGTCACCGACCTCCCCTCGGCCGACCCCGCCGACCCGCGTACGGCGGCGCCCGCCGCCCCGGCGGGCACGAAGCTCTGCGTGGCCTGCCGCGCGGGCCATGTCGACACCGACGGCTACTGCGAGAACTGCGGTCACGCCCAGCCGCGCGAACGCGACCACGTGGAGCAGGAGTTGGACGCCGTGGCGGCGGTCAGCGACCGCGGGCTGCGCCACCACCGCAACGAGGACGCGTTCGCCGTGTCGTCGGCCGCCCTGCCGGACGGTTCACCGGCCGTCATCGCGATCGTCTGCGACGGCGTGTCGTCGGCGACCCGCCCCGACGAGGCGTCGGCGGCCGCTTCGGCGGCCGCCAACGAGGTCCTGCTGACGGCCCTGCCGCGCGGCACACACCCGCAACAGGCGATGCACGAGGCGATCGTGGCCGCCGCCGAGGCCGTCAACGTCCTTGCCGACCGGCCGGGCCGGGCCGGCGAGGAGGCCGCGCACCGCGCGCAGAACGCGCCCGCGTGCACGATCGTCGGCGCGGTCGTGGCGAGCGGGCTGCTCGTCATCGGCTGGGTCGGCGACAGCCGCGCCTACTGGGTGCCCGACGACCGCACGGGACCACCGGCCCGGCTCACCGAGGACGACTCCTGGGCCGCCCAGATGGTGGCCGCGGGCCTGATGAACGAGGCGGAGGCGTACGCGGACGAACGCGCCCACGCCATCACCGGCTGGCTCGGCGCCGACGCCTACGAACTCGAACCGCACACGGCGTCCTTCAAACCGGACCGCCCCGGTGTGGTGGTGGTGTGCACGGACGGCCTGTGGAACTACGCGGAGAGCCCCCAGGAAATGGCAAGGGCCCTTCCGCCGGACGCGGCCGAGCGGCCCCTGCGCAGCGCCCAGGTGCTGGTCGGCCACGCGCTCGACGGTGGGGGCCACGACAACGTAACAGTGGCCCTGCTGCCGTTCGCCGTGCCACAGCAAGGGGCAGGATCCGCCTACAAACCGGCCTGAGCACCCCACTGCCCGGACCCCGGCCGGACCACCGGCCCGGACCGGTGCCCGGTCCAACCCCGGGTGCACACCGGCCCGTTGTCCCGCCGATCTCTCAAGTCTTCTGTTTTTTGCCAGTGGAGCGTCAAGGAGCCGATACAGATGGCGAACTTCTCCAAGTCGACCGTGCCGCAGTTCTCCGTCGAGGTGTACCAGAACGAGTACCTGCCGGAGGGCGGGCGCGAGGTCAACGCGATCGTGACGGTCACGTCCACCGGAGGCGGTACGACCGGCCGGGTGCCGCTCACGGGAGCGGCCGCCACCCCCGCGGCGCTGCCGGGACAGGGCCCGAACGCGGCCGTGGTGATCATGGTCGACTGCTCGGGGTCGATGGACTACCCGCCGACGAAGATGCGCAACGCGCGCGATGCCACGTCCGCCGCCATCGACACGCTGCGCGACGGTGTCGCCTTCGCCGTGGTGGCCGGTACGCATGTGGCCAAGGAGGTCTATCCGGGCAACGGCGGGCTCGCGGTCGCCGACGCCGCCACCCGCGCGGAGGCCAAGAACGCCCTGCGCCGGCTGAGCGCCGGCGGCGGTACGGCCATCGGCACCTGGCTGCGCCTCGCGGACCGGCTGCTGTCCTCGGCCGACGTGTCGATCAGGCACGGCATCCTGCTCACCGACGGCCGTAACGAGCACGAGACCCCGGAGGATCTGCGGGCCTCGCTCGACGCCTGCGCGGGCCGTTTCACCTGCGACGCCCGCGGTGTCGGCACGGACTGGGTGGTGAAAGAAGTCACAGGACTCGCCTCGGCGATGCTCGGCACGGCGGACATCGTCGCCGATCCGGCCGGCCTGGCCGCCGACTTCACCGAGATGATGGAGAACGCGATGGGCAAGGAGGTCGCGGACGTCGCCCTGCGGCTCTGGACGCCCGTCGGTGTGGAGATCAGGTTCGTCAAGCAGGTGGCGCCGACGGTCGAGGAGCTGACCGAGCGGCGTACGGAGGCCAACACCCGTGCCGGGGACTATCCGACCGGCTCCTGGGGCGACGAGTCCCGTGACTACCACGTATGTGTCCAGGTCCCGGAGGCGGGCGTCGGCCAGGAGATGCTGGCGGCCCGGGTCTCGCTGATCCTCCCCGCCGCCGACGGCACGTCGCAGGTGCTGTCCCAGGGGCTGGTACGGGCGGTGTGGACCGACGACATGGTGGCGTCGACCTCCATCAATCCGCAGGTCGCGCACTACACGGGCCAGGCCGAGCTGGCCCAGGTGATCCAACAGGGCCTGGAGGCCCGTAAGTCGGGCGACTTCGACGGCGCGACCGCCAAACTGGGCCGCGCGGTACAGCTCGCGTCGGACTCGGGGAACGCCGATACGGCGAAATTGCTTTCGAAGGTGGTGGACGTGGTCGACGCGGCGACAGGTACTGTGCGACTGAAAGCAAAGGTCGCGGACGCGGACGAGATGACACTGGAAACGCGCTCGACCAAAACCGTTCGCGTCAAGAAGTAGCGAACAGCAGCGAGAAGCGATCAGCAGCGGCCTTCGGGCCGGACGAGGAGAGGGGGAAGCGCCGACATGCCGACTTGCCCGAACGGACACCAGTCGGGTTCCGACGACTGGTGCGAGGTCTGTGGCCATCGCATGGCCGGAGCCGGCGCTCCCGCCGGTTCGGTGCCGCCGCCTCCCCCACCACCGCCCGCGCCCGGTTACGGCTATCCGCAGGATCCGAACGCGACAGCGCAGGCCGAGATGTGCCCGCAGTGCCGTACTCCGCGTGAGGGCAACGCCCTGTTCTGCGAGGAGTGCCGGTGGAACTTCCTCACGAACACGGCGACCTCGTACACGCCGCTGGCTCCGCAGCACCAGCACCCCGGTGGACCGGGCGGGCCGGGTGGCCCCGGTGGACCGCCGCCGCCCGGACTGAATCTGCCGCCGGGCTTCCAGGCCCAGCAGTCGCCGCCCCGGCCGCCGGATCCGTACGACTACCAGGGCTCACGCCCCTCCCAGCTGAACCGGCCCGCCGAACCGCTGTCCCCGGACCAGCAGGGCCAGCAGGGCGGGTTCGGCCCGCAGGGCGGACCTCCCGGGCCGCCCGGCCACCCCGGGCCTCCGGGACCTCCCGGACCTCCCGGACCGCACGGCCAGCAGGGCCAGCACGGCCAGCAGGGACCGCCGCCGCCCCCGCCGTACCAGCAGCAGGGGCCGCCGTCACCGCCCTCGTTCCAGCAGTCGGGGCCGCCGGCCCCGCCGCAGCAGACCGGTGGCGACGACTGGGTGCTGCCGCCGCCCTCGCACGCGCAGGCGCCCCCGCCCCCGCACCAGTTCCAGCAGGGACCGCCGCCGCAGCAGCACCAGCAGCAGCCACCGCAGCAACAGCCGCCGCATCAGTACCAGCCGCCCGGCAACTGGACCGCGGTCGTCGCACCGGACCGTGACTACTTCATGGCGATGATGCAGCGCAGCGGCCCCGAGGCGACGGGCCTCAACCTGCCCGCGTACTCACCGGAACAGCACCTTCCGATGACCGGGAACCAGATCACCATCGGCCGCAGACGCCACTCCACCGGCGAGTCCCCCGATGTCGACCTGTCCGTCCCGCCGGAGGACCCGGGTGTCTCGCACCAGCACGCGGTCCTGGTCCAGCAGCCCGACGGCAGCTGGGCGGTGGTCGATCAGAACTCCACCAACGGCACGACGCTGAACGGCGCCGAGGACCCGATCCAGCCGTACGTCCCCGTCCCGCTCAAGGACGGTGACCGCGTGCACGTCGGTGCCTGGACGACGATCACGATCCGCCGGGGCTGACAGAGCGAGGGATCACGATCCGCCGGGGCCGAGCGACCAGACGTACGGCCCCGAGGGATCGTCCAGCCAGGCCCACTGCCGGTCCTGGCCGACCGTGATGCCGAACCTCTCCCGCTGCGGGCGCCCCTCGCGCTCCCAGAGGGAGAGGGCCTCGTGCGGGTCCAGGCTGCCCGCCGTCAGCGAGAGCATGAAGCGGAAGAGATCGTTCTCCAGCGCCCGCCGGGGCAGCCCGCCGATCCGCTGGAGGACGGGCAGTCCCGGCTCCGCCACACCGCCGCGCAGCGGGACGAAGAAGGCGGACGTGTGCAGGAAGTGCCCTTCCGCGTAACGGCCGTGGGGGTCCTCGCCGACATCCAGCGCGATCAGCCCGGTCGCCAGCGGCGCCAGGATCCGCGCCCCGTCCGCGCACTGCGCCAGCCAGCCGGACGGCACGGCGGGCAGCGTGCAGGTCGCGATGATCCGGTCGAACGGCGCCCGCCGCAGACAGCCGACAGCGCCGTCGCCCGTGACGACCGCGGGCCGGTATCCGGCGGCCGCGAGATGCCTGCGGGCGGACTCCGTGATCTCCGGATCCAGATCGACGGTCGTCACGCGCGCGTCGCCCAGCCGGTGCGAGAGCAGCCCCGCGTTGTAGCCGGTGCCCGCGCCGATCTCCAGGACGGTGTGCCCGTCGCGTACGTCCAGCTCCGCGAGCATCCGGGCCATCAGGGAGGGCTGGCTGCTGGAGGAGATCAGTTCACCGTCCCGTACGCGGGTGGCCAGCGCCCCGTCCGCGTACGCGCCGCGCAGCCAGCGCAGCCGTCTGGCCGGGTCGGGGTCGTCGCACCACAGCCGGTCGTGGCCGCCGGGTCTGCTGACGAAGTAGTACGGCACGAACAGATGGCGCGGCACCTCCTCGAACGCCGCGCGCCAGGCCGGGTCGTCCAGCGCCCCGTCGTCCGCCATGCCCCGCACCATGGCGGCGCGCGCCTCGGCGGCGACGCCGGCTTCGTCGTCGCCCGGCCCGTACGCCTCGCGCTGCTCGCGGTGAACGCCCATGACTCCACTGTCCTGTGTCGCGGGCGCGGAAGCGAGCAGTCCCGGGCCCTGCCCGTCGGACGAGTCCTAGACCTCAGGTACTCGGCCGGGGCGTCTGAGACCATGGAAGGGTGAACGAGATTCCGCGCGGCACGCTTTCGGAGCAGACCTTCTACGAGCAGGTCGGCGGCGAGGAGACCTTCCGGCGACTGGTGCACCGGTTCTACCAGGGGGTCGCCGAGGATCCGCTGCTCCGGCCGATGTATCCGGAGGAGGATCTGGGTCCGGCCGAGGAGCGGTTCACGCTGTTCCTGATCCAGTACTGGGGCGGTCCCCGCACGTACAGCGACAACCGGGGCCATCCCCGGCTGCGGATGCGCCACGCGCCGTTCACCGTCGACCGGGCCGCGCACGACGCGTGGCTGCGGCACATGCGGGTGGCGATCGACGAGCTGGGGCTCTCCGAGGAGCACGAGGCGCAGCTCTGGAACTACATGACGTACGCCGCCGCGTCGATGGTGAACAGCTGAGTCACGGCTGAACCCGCGCGCGGGCCGAGGGCCGCGAGCCGGGCGCTGCGGGCCGCGAGCCGATCCCTCGCCGGCCCCGGAATGCGGACTTCCCGTTCCGGACAACGGTCACGATCCGATCAAAGTCCGCCCGTAAGCGGTTTCCACGGGCGGGGGCCCTCTGAAAGTATCCGAAGCTCCGGGGCGGGCGAGGGATCGGCGGGGGACGGGTGACGGGGTTCGTGTTCCTGCGCGTCCGCGCGCACCGGCTGCTGCTCGCCGCCGCCCTCCTGGCCGTACTCCTGACCACCTCGGTCCTCTCCGCCCTCACCGCCTTCTCCGGCTCCATCGGCGACGCCGCGCTCCGCCACACCCTCCAGGGCCGCGACGCGGCCGCCGCCGCGCTCGTGATCACCGCGCAGGTCCCGGCGAGCGACCGGCGGGCCGCGAACGGGGCGGCGACGAAGGTCGCGCGGGAGTCGTTCGACGGGCTGCCGGTGACCGTACGGAAGCTGGAGCGTTCGGGGTCGTACGCGCTCCCCCGCGCCCTCCAGCCGCCCGACGCCCGCGTCGGCGATCCCGACCTCACGCACTTCGCGACGCTCGACCGCTCGCGCGTACGGCTGGTGACGGGCACCTGGCCGACGGCCGCCGGCGCTTCCGCGGCCGGCCCCGTACCGGTGGCGTTCCCCGAGGAGGCCGCGACCCAGCTCGGGCTGAAGGCCGGGACGCGGCTCACCCTCCTCGACCGGCTGGGCGACAAACCCCTCACGATCCACGTCACGGGCATCTACCGGCCGGCCGATCTCACCGACCCGTACTGGAAGTTGGACACCCTCGGCGGCCAGGGCGTCCGGACGGTCACCTTCACCACCTACGGCCCGCTGCTCACCGACCCCGCCCTGTTCGACTCCGGGCGGCTGCAGGCGGGCGACCTGTCCTGGCTGGCCGCCGCCGACTTCCGGTCCGTCACCACCGGCCGTATCGACGCGCTGCGCACCGCCGCCGAGCGCGGGCCCAAGTCCCTCGCCGCGCAACCGGTGTTCGCCGACGGTGTGACCGCGCGGACCACGCTGCCGAGCGTCCTCGACCGGACCGAACGCGCGCTGCTCGTGTCGCGCTCCACGCTGCTGATCGTCGCCGTCCAGCTCGTCCTGCTCGCCACCTACGCCCTGTTGCTGGTCGCGCGGCTGCTGAGCACCGAGCGGACCGGCGAGAGCGATCTGCTGCGGGCGCGCGGCGGTTCACGGCGCCGGATCGCCTGGCTCGCCACCGTCGAGGCACTGCTGCTGGCGCTGCCGGCCGCGCTCTGCGCGCCGCTGCTCGCGGGGCCGCTGACCAGGCTGCTCGTCGACCGCGGACCGCTCGACGGGATCGGGCTGCGGCTCGGTGACACCTCCACCGCGCAGGTGTGGCTGACCGGTGTCGGGGTCGCGCTGGCGTGCGCCGCCGCCGGGGTCGCGCCCGCCCTCGCCTCGGCGGGCGTCACCCGGCTGCGGCGCGGCAGGGCGGGGGCGCTGCCCGGCCCGGTGCGCGCGGGCGCCGACGTGGGGCTGCTGGTAGTCGCCGCCGTGGCGTACTGGCAGCTGGACCGGCAGACGGCCGCCTCCGGCGGTGCGCTCAGCGGTGACAGCCGGGGCGAGCTGGGCGTCGATCCGCTGTTGGTCGCCGCCCCCGCGCTGGCGCTGCTCGCTGGCACCGTACTGACCCTGCGCCTGCTGCCGCCCGTGGCGCGTCTCGCCGAACGGCGCGCGGCGAGCGGGGCCGGCCTGTCGTCGGCGCTGGCCGGCTGGCAGTTCAGCCGCCGGCCGCTGCGCGGCGCGGGGCCGGTGCTGCTGCTGGTGCTGGCCGTGGCGATGGGGATGCTGGCGATCGGGCAGAGCGCGTCGTGGGACCGTTCGCAGGAGGACCAGGCGGACTTCCGAAGCGGCGCGTCGCTGCGGGTGCCGGCCAACCGGCCCGGGGATCCGGGGCAGGCCGGGATCTACGCCGAGCTGCCGGGCGTACGCGCGGCGGCCCCCGCGCACCGCGCCACCTCCGAGCTGTCGGCGGACCGGACGGCGACCGTCCTCGCGCTGGACACCGGTCTGGCCGACGAGCGGATGCTGTTGCGCGACGATCTGTCGGGGCTGTCCGGCGACGACGGGGCGGCCCGGCTGATCGACGCGGTGAAGCCGCCGAAGACGGCACAACCCGGCGTCCCACTGCCCGAGGACACCCGACAACTCCGGATCACGCTGCGGCTCACCGCCACCTCGGCGGCGAACGGGGTGTCGCCGTCCGGCAGCGCACCGTTCACCACGGTCCTGGTCGAGGACCGGTACGGCATCGCCTACCGCCTGCCCGCCGGCGACGTGCCCGTCGACGGCCGCCCGCACACCCTCACGCTCGATCTGACCGGCGCCGGGGACTCCGCGCGCGGTCCGGGGGCGGCGAGCACGCCGCTCACCCCGGCGCAGCCGCTGACCCTGACCGGTCTGGAGCTGGAGTCGAGCGCCCCGCAGGGCAGGAGCGAGACCCACCGGCTCACCGTCGACGCGCTCCGGTCCCTGGACGCCGACGGCGCCGCGCGGCCGGTCGACGTCCCCGCGGACTTCGGCTGGCGGGCGGCGCTCCTCGCGTCGCTGGACGGCGAGGCCGACCCGGACCTGCCGCTGAAGCCGGCCGTCTCGGCTGCGGCGCCGCTGGCTCTCTCGTACGAGACGGGGGTCAGCCCGCAGGCCGGGCCCTATCTGGATCCGACGCGGAGCCTCAGCGTCCATGTGGGCGTCCCGCGCCCCGAGCCGCCCACCGCGCTGCCCGCGATAGCCACCGACACCTTCCTGCGGGCCGCCGGGGCGAAGACCGGGCAGAGCGTGGACGTCGAGGTCGCGGGCGACCGGCTCCGGGTCAAGGTCGTGCGTTCCGTCGCCCAACTGCCCACCACCGGCCCCGGCGCCCTGAGCGCGCAGGCCGCGACCGAGACCGCCGACGGCGGGCGCCGGGGCGACGGCGGCGCGCTCCTGCTCGATCTGCGCGCCGTCAATCAGGTGCTCGCCGACCGGCGGGAGGCGTCGCTGGCCCCCACCGAGTGGTGGCTGAGCGCGGCACCGGGCCGCACCCAGGAGATCGCGGACACGCTGCGGAAGCGGTCCGACCTCGACCCGGCGCAGGTGATGGTGCGCGACGAGATCGCGGACGAGCTGCTGAGCGATCCACTGGGCGTCGGTCCGCAGTCCGCGCTGCTGGCCGCCGCGATCGCGGCGGCGGCGCTGGCGGCCGTCGGCTTTGCGGTGAGCGCCGTGGGGTCGCTCCGTGAACGGGGCGCCGAATTCGCCCTGTTGCGGGCGCTGGGCACCCCACGCCGGCAACTCGCCCGGCTGATAGCCACCGAGCAGGGCCTGCTGCTCACGGTGGCGCTCCTGGTCGGCCTCGCCCTCGGCGCCGTACTCACCAGGGCGGTCGTGCCCCTGGTCGTCCTGACGGGCCAGGCCACGCAGCCGGTGCCCGCCGTCCATGTCGACCTGCCGACCGGCCAGGTCGCCGCGCTGCTGGCGGGGGTGTCCGTGCTTCCCCTGCTGCTGATCGCGTACCTCACCCTGCGCCGTACCGACCCGGCGGTCACGCTGCGCGAACGGGGAGGCAACTGAGATGAGCGCACCTTCGCCCGGCCGTCGTGACCCGTCCACGGAGCCGGCCGTCGCGTCCGGCGGGGCCGACGGGGCCCACACGTCCGACGGGTCCGACGGGGCGGGCTCGTCCCGCGCGTCCGGACGCCCGGTGCGGGTCGTCGCGCCGTGGATCCGGACGCGGTTGCGGACCGCGCCGGGGGCCGCCGCGGCGCTGGCCGTGCTCGTCGTACTCACCGCCTATCTCGCCGCCGCGTTCCCCCGTTCCGTCGACACCTACGAGACGAACGGCCTGCGGCACGCCATCCGTACGGCCGCCGCCGGCCAGAGCGTCCTGGAGGTCAGCGTGGCCGCGCCCGGCCTCGGCGTACCGCAGGCGGAGCGCGAGGAGGTCCTGCGCGGCGCCTGGGTGGCGCAGGCGCAGCGGAAGATCACGCGGACTCTGCCGGCGCCGGTGCGCGCCGACGAGGGCGGTTCGGCGTACGGCGTACGGACCTCCGAGCCGGTCGAGGGCACCGACACCTGGCTGCCCGCGCCCGACAACCTGCCGCCGATGTTCACCCTCGCCGCCCAGGCCGGTCTCGACCGCCACTCCACGCTCCGCGAGGGGCGGCTCCCGCGCGCGGACGGCGCGGTGCAGGAGCGCACCGGGGAGGTGGAGGCCGCGGTCACCGCGGAGACCGCCAAGTCGCTGCGGATCAAGGTCGGTTCGGTGGTGCACGTGCCGGGCGTGGACCGGGACGAGCTGGGCGTACGGATCACCGGAATCGTCACACCACGGGACCCGAAGAACAGCTACTGGGCCTTCGAGAGCACGCTCGGCACCCCCGTCCTCGTCACCAAACCGACCAACGACGTGCCCCCGCCCCGCTACTGGCGCGCCTCCCTCCTGCTGGCCCCCGACGCCGCGCCCGCGCTGCTCGGCACGACCGGTGAGCCCCAGACGTACTGGCGGATCGCCCCCGACGCGACGGCGCTCAACGCACGCGACGCGCCCCGGCTCGCCTCCGCCCTGGCCTCCTTGGAGAACGGCCCCGAGCTGACCGAACTGCGCGCCCCCGCCGTCGTCGGGCCCTCCGCCGTGGTGGCGACCGGACTTGACGAGATCGTCGCCGATCACCGCTCCATGCGATCGGCCATCGCTCCGGTCGTCACCGTCGCGGCACTGGGCATCGGGGCCGTGGCCGCCGTCGTCCTGGTGATGGCGGGCGGTCTGCTCGCCGTACGGCGGCAGGCCGAACTCGCCCTGCTGCGCTCACGCGGCGGATCGCTGCGCGGCATCGGCGGCCGGCTCCTGGCCGAGACGGCGGTGATCGCCCTACCGGCGGCGGCCGTCGGCCTGCTGCTGGCCGTGCTGACCGTCCCGGAGGCCCGGTCGGGGCCCGCCGTCGCCGCGGCGGGCGGCGCCGCCCTGCTGGCGTGCGCCGCGCTCCCGGTCCGGGCCGTCGTACGGCACCGCAGGCCGCGGCCGCACGGGGGCCGTGAGGATCTTGTACGGGCCCGGCCCTCCCGCCGCCGCACGATGGCCGAACTGACCCTGCTGGCCCTGGGGATCGGCGCGGTCGCCGCCCTGCGCCGGCGGGGCACGGACGGGGCGGCCGACCCCGGCGGGGACGGCGGGATCGGGGACGTGGACTATCTGGTCAGCTCCGCGCCTGTGCTGGTCGGACTGATCGCCGCGCTGGTTCTCGTACGGCTCTATCCACTGCCGCTGCGGCTCGTCGGCCGCCCCGCCGGGCGGCTGCGCGGCGCCGTCGGTTTCCTCTCGCTGGCCCGCGCGGGCCGCGCCGCGTCGTCGGGCGCGCTGCCCCTGCTCGCCCTGCTCGTCGCGCTGACGACGGCGGCCTTCGGCGGCTCCGTGCTCGCCGGGATCGACGGCGCCAGGGAGCGCGCCGCCGTGCTCGCGACGGGCGCCGACGCCCGGATCAGCGTCCTCGGCTCGTCGGCGGTGCTGCCCGACGGGCTGACGGAGTTGGTGCGGGACAGCGCCGGGGTCGGGGAAGTGACGGCGGTACGGGTCGAGTACGGCGTACCGCTCCCGTCCGACGCCAAGGGTTTCCGGACGGCGCTCGGCGTGACCATGATCGGCGTGGAGCCGCGGGCGTACGCCCGGCTGGCCCGGCAGACCGGGCTCGGGGAGTTCCCGGCCGGCGCGCTGAAGTCCGTGGGCGGGGGCGGCGTACGCGACGGCGGGTCGGACAAGGGCCGGGTGCTGCCCGCGATCGCCTCGCCCGCCGTCGCCGAACGGCTCGGCGACGGGCCGCGCGACATCCAGTCGCCCGCCGGGGACTTCAAGGTGCGGGTGGCGGCGACACGGTCCAACACCCCGGCGGCGCCCGGCGCCGACTACCTCCTGGTGAACGCCGCCGACCTGACCCAGCGGGCGCCGACCACCCTGCTGGTCACGGGCCCGAAGCTGGACGGTGGGGCGCTGCGCCGTACGATCGCCGGATTCGGCGAGGAGACACGCACCCCCTTCACCGTGACGCTGCGCACCGAGGAGCGGAAGACGTTCGTCAACACGCCCATGCAGGAGGGCGCCGAGCGGATCTACGCGGCGGCGATAGCGGCGGGCGCGGGCTACGCCCTGCTGGCCCTGCTGCTCTCGCTGTCGCAGACGGCCCCGGAACGCCTCACCCTGCTGGCACGGCTGCGCACCATGGGCCTCACGACACGCCAGGGCCGCCAACTGCTGGGCCTGGAGGTCCTTCCGCAGGCGCTGCTCGCCGCCGTGGGCGGGGCGTTCGTCGGCTGGGCGACCATCGTGCTGCTGGCGCCGGGGGTGGATCTCGTACGACTGGCGCTCACCGCGACATCGGACGTGACGCTGGACGGGGCGCCGCTCCAGGCCGATCCGTGGTCGCTGGTGCTGCCGGCCGTGGGGGTGCTGGCGCTCGCCGCGGCGGTGTCGGTGGTGCAGGCGTGGTGGGCGGGACGGCGGGGATCGATCAACGAACTCAGGGCAGGAGACAGCCGATGACATCGTCGACCGAGTCCGGGACGGGTGGCTCAGGGGCAGTGGAGGGCGCGGGGGCCGACATCTCCGCGGTGACGACGCTGGAGCAGTTGGAGCGCCGCGCGGGCACCCACCGCGACCGGCCCTCGTACGGGCACGACGCGCTCATCGCGTGCGACCGGCTGGTGCGGATCTTCACCGCCGACGGGGTGGAGGTGCAAGCCCTCCAGGGTCTCGACCTGCTGGTCGCCGAGGGCGAGTTGATGGCGCTCGTGGGCGCGTCCGGCAGCGGCAAGTCGACGCTGATGAACATCCTGGCGGGCCTGGACGTCCCGACGGCCGGCGCCGCGAAGGTGGCGGGCCGCGATCTGCTGGGCATGGACGCGAAGGCCCGGCTGCGCTACCGGCGTGAGGCGGTGGGCTTCGTCTGGCAGGAGACCGGCCGCAATCTGCTGCCGTACATGACGGCCGGTCAGAACGTGTCACTGCCGATGCAGTTGAGCGGCCGGGACGGGCGCGGTGGCTGGAGTGGGGGCAGTGGCCGGGGCGGGGGCGGTGGCCGGGGTGGGGGCGGTGGCCGGGGTGGCGGCCGTCGTCGCGCCGAGCGCGCGGCGCGGGCCGAATCACTGCTGACGATGCTGGACGTGGCGGACTGCCGCGACCGGCGCCCGCACCAGATGTCCGGCGGCCAGCAACAGCGCGTCGCGATAGCCGTCGCCCTCGCCAACTCCCCTTCCGTGCTGCTGGCCGACGAGCCGACGGGCGAGCTGGACTCGGCGACCGGGGAGCAGGTGTTCGCCGCGTTCCGCCGGGCGAACGAGGAGCTGGGCACGACGATCGTGATCGTCACCCACGACCAGGAGGTCGCGGACGAGGTACGCCGCACGGTCGCCATCCGCGACGGCCGCACCTCGTCGGAGGTCCTGCGCCGTACGGAGGTCGACGCGACGACGGGTCAGGAGTCGGTGGTGGCGCGGGAGTACGCGATGCTCGACCGCGCGGGCCGTCTCCAACTGCCCGCCGAGTACACGAAGGCGCTGGGCATGGAGCACCGCGTGATGCTGGAACTGGAACAGGACCACATCGGCGTCTGGCCGGACACATCGGGCCCGTCCGGCGATTGAGGACCCACCCACCCACCGGGCAGTCGGCAGACGGCAGTCCCGCGCTCCACGGCCCGGTCCCAGTCGCAATCCCACGCCCTACGTCGGAGTGACGCTCAGCCCGCCGATGCCGCCGGCTCCGCCACCGC
This sequence comes from Streptomyces sp. NPDC057307, assembly GCF_042667665.1. Classification (NCBI taxonomy): domain Bacteria; kingdom Bacillati; phylum Actinomycetota; class Actinomycetes; order Kitasatosporales; family Streptomycetaceae; genus Streptomyces; species Streptomyces sp. NPDC057307. Next base: position 52,750 of record NZ_JBHUZM010000024.1, read on the forward strand.
TACCGCCCGTCCGTACGGCGATCGACCCGTACGGTGTCCGCAGCCGCGTCCATGTGCCGGTCCTGAGCAGCGCCACCGGCGCGTTCTCGGGCATCGGTCGCAGGAAGCCCACCGACTGCGCCGCGTGGACGGCGCGCAGCGGCAGACCCGTGTCGTCGACCGTCCGGGACCAGATCTCGTGGCCGATCCTGTCGCGTTCGGCGCGGTCGCGGTGCGCGGCGGGCAACGCCTCGTCGCGCGCGCGGAATTCGGCGACCGCCGCCGCGACGGCCTGACGCAGCGCGGCGGGTCCCGGCAGGCCCGGTACCAGCTGCCAGCCGCCGCGCGGCGGCAGCACCCCGGTCCACGGAGGGCCGGTGACGGCGGCGGGCAGCGCGAAGCCGCCCGTCAACTCGTCGATCGCTTCGAGGAGTTCACCGGCTGAGACGGTGATGTCCAGCTCCGCGGCGGCCGCGGGCACGGCCGCCGACGGTTCGTCACGCAGCCGCGCCGTACGGATCGCCAGGACCTCGAACGCCGGGGGCCGCCCGAACACCGCCACGGCCCCGGCGCCCACCTGGAGGCGTACCGCGGCCGCCCGGTCGTAGCGGATCAGCCGGCCGAGGAAGGCGGCGAGATCCGCCGCCTCCGCCGTGTCGGCGAGCCGCAGGGCCCGCACGGTCGTCGCCGTCATGCCGCGAGCGCCTCCGCGTCGTCCAGGTACTTCAGAAGGAAGGACTTCTCCTCGGCGGTGATCCGCCGAGGCCGGCCCGCCTGGAGGTCGTACGGCACGATGACCGTCGAGGCCCGCACGTACACCTGGTCCTCGTCCTTGATCTCGTACGCGATCGTGAGCGTCGCCGCGCCGATCTTCGTCACCCACAGCTCGATGTCCACCGGCTCGTACCGGTGCACCAGCGGCAGCTTGTAGTCGATCTCGTGCCGGGCCACGACGGACCCGCCCGAGAAGGACGGCGAGCCGTCCCCCTGCGCCAGCCGGAACATGAAGTCGATACGCGCTTCCTCCAGATAGCGGAGGAACACGACGTTGTTGACGTGCCCGAAGGCGTCCATGTCCGACCAGCGCATGGGGCAGCTGTAATGGTGGCGGGCCATGTCAGCCTCGGGTCAGCTTCTTGTACGTGGCGCGGTGCGGCCGGGCCGCGTCGGCGCCGAGCCGCTCCACCTTGTTCTTCTCGTACGCCTCGAAGTTGCCCTCGAACCAGAACCACTTGGACTCGCCCTCGTACGCCAGGATGTGCGTGGCGACGCGGTCGAGGAACCACCGGTCGTGAGAGATGATCACGGCCGCGCCGGAGAACTCCAGCAGCGCGTTCTCCAGGGACGACAGGGTCTCGACGTCGAGGTCGTTGGTCGGTTCGTCGAGGAGCAGCAGGTTGCCGCCCTGCTTGAGGGTCAGCGCCAGGTTGAGGCGGTTGCGCTCACCGCCGGACAGGACACCGGCCGGCTTCTGCTGGTCCGGGCCCTTGAAGCCGAACGCGGAGACGTACGCCCGCGAGGGCATCTCGACATGACCGACGTTGATGTAGTCCAGCTCGTCGGAGACGACGGCCCACAGCGACTTCTTCGGGTCGATGTTGCCGCGGCCCTGGTCGACGTAGCTGATGTTGACCGTGTCGCCGACCTTGATGCTGCCGGAGTCCGGCTCCTCGAAGCCCTGGATCATCTTGAAGAGCGTGGTCTTGCCGGCGCCGTTCGGGCCGATGACCCCGACGATGCCGTTGCGCGGCAGGGTGAAGGAGAGGTTGTCGATGAGGACCTTGTCGCCGAACGCCTTGCTCAGGTTCTCGACCTCGACCACGACGCTGCCGAGCCGCGGGCCCGGCGGGATCTGGATCTCCTCGAAGTCCAGCTTCCGCATCTTGTCGGCCTCGGCGGCCATCTCCTCGTAACGGGCCAGCCTGGCCTTGGACTTGGCCTGGCGCCCCTTCGCGTTGGAGCGGACCCATTCGAGTTCGTCCTTGAGCCGCTTGGCGCGCTTGGCGTCCTTCTGGCCCTCGACCTTGAGACGTGCCTGCTTGGTCTCCAGGTACTTGGAGTAGTTGCCCTCGTAGCCGTGCAGCCGGCCGCGGTCGACCTCGCAGATCCACCCGGCGACGTTGTCGAGGAAGTACCGGTCGTGGGTGACCGCGACGACGGCGCCCGGGTACTTGGCGAGGTGCTGCTCCAGCCACTGCACGGACTCGGCGTCCAGGTGGTTGGTGGGCTCGTCGAGCAGCAGCAGGTCGGGGGCCTCCAGCAGCAGCTTGCAGAGCGCGACGCGGCGGCGCTCACCACCGGAGAGATTGGTGACGGCCCAGTCGCCGGGCGGGCAGCCCAGCGCGTCCATGGCCTGCTCCAGCTGGGTGTCCAGGTCCCACGCGTTGGCGTGGTCCAGGTCCTCCTGGAGCTTGCCCATCTCGTCCATCAGGGCCTCGGAGTAGTCGGTCGCCATCAGCTCGGCGACCTCGTTGAACCTCTTCAGCTTGCCCATGATCTCGGCGGCGCCGTCCTGGACGTTCTCCAGCACCGTCTTGTTCTCGTCCAGCGGCGGCTCCTGGAGGAGCATCCCGACCGAGTAGCCGGGCGACAGGAAGGCTTCGCCGTTGGACGGCTGCTCCAGCCCGGCCATGATCTTCAGCACGGTGGACTTACCGGCGCCGTTGGGGCCGACCACACCGATCTTCGCGCCGGGCAGGAAGCTCTGCGTCACGTCATCGAGGATGACCTTGTCGCCGTGCGCCTTGCGCGTCTTGCGCATCGTGTAGATGTACTCAGCCAAGAGAAACCGTCCGGCAGATCGAGAAGGGCCAATGTGCGGCTCCACCGCGTGAGGGCAGATGAAGCCATCTTGCCGCACGTCCCTCCCTGGGGAGAAACCGCGTGTCCAGGGCTCGGACACCCCGTCCCGACCTGTGGTCCGCGTGGGCACGCCGAGGGCGGGCCCGGCGATGACGTGTCGGCCGACGGCGCCCGGCCCTGACTGCCGCTCCGGCGCGCGGCTCCGGCGCGCGACCGGATTCGTCTGCGCGTCGGAGCCGCTGTCAGGGGGCGGCGGGGTGCCGTGCCGGTCGGGTCGGGTCGGGGGTGGGTCGGGTCGAGAGTGGCTCGGGTCGGGTGCCGGTCAGATCCCGTCGGGCCGGGGGTGGGTCAGTCCTCGGTGGAGGGGTCGTTCTTCTTACGGACGAGGAAGACCGCCGCGCCGCCGATCAGGACCAGTCCGATCGCTACGCCCGCGATCATCGGGGTGGCGTTGGAGGTGCCCGTCTCGGCCAGGTCGAGCCCGTCCGTACCGGCGACGCCGCCCGTCGTGGCCGGGGCCAGCTGGGTGGTGGTCTCGTCGGCCGGCGGGCCGGGGTTCCCGCTGGTCCGGCAGTCGAGGACGCCCTGGAAGTTCTTGGTGAAGCCCCCGGGCCCGGTGATGGTGAAGTCGTACGCCTGGTCCTCGGCGACCGGCACGGTGACCGTCCTGGACTTGCCCGCCTCGACCGCGTACTCCTCACCGGCGAGTGTGAAGGCGAACGGCTCGTCGCCCTTGTTGGCCGCCGTGACGTCCACACCCCCCTCCGCGCAGTTCTTCTCGGCGGTGATCGCCGGTATCGCGCCCTTCGCGGCCCACGTGGCGGCGGCCGTCGCCGAGACCGTGGACTCGCTGGAGCCGGCCAGGATCTGCGTCTGGCTCTTGGTGACCCCGGCGAACGCCCTGCCCACCGGCACCGACGTGCTCGCCTGCACGCTCAGCGTGGCCGTGCCGTCGGCCGCGTCCTCGGGGACGTCGAAGTAGAGCCGCGCGCCGTCGACCGCCTCGTTGACGGGCTTGCCGTCCTTGTCGGTGATCTTGATGCCCATCGCGGCGGCGTCGGCCGGCGGGGACACCGCGACACTGTCCGCGTCGGTACGGACGGTGACCGGCCCGAGACGCTCGCCGCTCCGGCCGGAGACCGCGCCGGGCTCCAGGGTGAGCGAAGCCTTGGGCTCACCGAGATTCTCGGCGCTGCGCTCCAGCCAGTCGGCCAGCTTCTCGGCCTGCGGGTCGACGGCGTCGACGTCCGCGTCGTCGGAATGGCGCCAGATGGCGACCTGCGTACCGGCGGCGGCGGTCTGCGCGGTGAGCGGCCCGGTGCCCGCGTCCTCGGCGAGCGCCGCGAGGTCGTCGACCTGGGGGTAGGAGTTCTGCAGGATCCAGCGGATCTTCCCGGCGTTCTTGTTGGCGCCGAGCGAGGTCTGCGCCCAGGGCGTCTCCAGATACTTCGCCTGGTCCTGGGTGGGGTTGTGGATGTCGATGCAGTACGTCTTGAGCTTGCCGCCGCCGTCGACGGTCATCTCGAAGAGCCCGGCGGGCAGTTCGTGCTTCTGGCCGTCCGTGGTGAGCACGGCCTTGTCGAACGTCATGAGGCCGTCGAGCGTGGCCGCCGCGCCACCGCGGTGCTGAAGTGCCTCGTCGGCCACGGCCGTACCCGCTCCGACTATGGAGCCCACCACGACAAGACCCGAGACGGCCATCGACGCGGCGAGACGGGCGGCGCCCCGCCTACGAGCGGTTGGAGCGAGGAACGCGGAGAACACAGACAGCGCAGACAACACAGATTTTTCCCTCCGGGCGAGGTCCTCCGCGTGGGACGCGTGGGGGGATTTCCTCACCAGCAGCCTCAAGTGCCCCATGAGTACTCGGGAATCCTATGGATGGAGGTGACAGCCGATGCCCGTTCGGACGTTCCGATAACCGTTCCGAATCGGAATCGTTATCGCTCGCACCTTCGAAGTCGTTCGACTCTCGACAAATCTCCACAACTCCCCGGTCAGAGCGGTCCGGTCGGCGCCGCGACCGCCCCGGCCGACGCCGGCGACTCGTCGTGTTCGGACGGCCACGATTGCGTACGCACCGGTTTGCCGAGCGCGCCGGTGCCCGAGTCGGCAGCCGCGGCGTGCGCGGCGGAAGCCGCCGCCGCCATGTCCGCCGGACGCTCCGTCAGCGCCGGATTCGCCCGCGCCACCCGCTTGAACGCCGAGGTCCCCCACGTCAGATCGTGACCGATCGACAGCGCGTCGATGTCCACGAACGTCCTGCGCTGCCCTTCCTTCGCCTCGTCCCGCACACGCAGCTTGCCGTGCACGACCAGCGGGTCACCGACGTTGACCGACGCGGTGAGATTCGCCCCGAGATTCCGCCACGCGCAGACGGTGTAGAAGCTCGTACTCCCGTCCGTCCAGGCCGAATTGCGGCGGTCCCAGCGGCGCGGAGTCACCGCGAACCTGAACCTCGCCACCCCACCCGTCGGCGTTTCCCGATACTCCACCCCCGTCGCCGCGTTCCCCACCAGCGTCACCACGGTGTCGTTCATGGCAGCCCCCTCTTCTCCGGCTTCGCGGCTCCCCGCCGCACCGTCTCTCCGGCCCCGTCGACCGACCACCTCATGCTGGACCGGACGGGAAAATCCTGCTGACGCCTGTGGATAACTCACCGATTCTGAATATCTCCGTCACCCGTACGTGGTCGCACCCGGACGCCAGGCGGACGAGAGCCGGACGCCAGGTGGACGAGGAGCGGCCGGGAGGACGGACCAGGAGCCGCTACCTCGTCACGCCCGACACCGTCGAGTACTGCTCGCGCACCTCCCGGTACCGCATCAGCTCCGCCGCGATCGGATCGAGCACCTTGGCCCGCCCACACCCGGACGCCGCCTCCCGCAGCCGCCGTTCGGCGTCCTGCCCGTACCGCCTGGCCGGCCCCCGCGCCGCCGCCGCGCACGCCCACTCCACCAGCGGCCCGCCGATGATCCCGGCCAGCATCACCAGCACGGGCGGGATGATGCCGGGCGGGAGGACGCCGATGATCTGGCCGACCAGCCACAGCCCGCCGAAGATCTGAAGCAGCGTCATGGACGCCTGCGCGAGCACCGCGGCCGGCCACCACGCGGGGCGCGCGGGACGCCCGCTCGGCGGCCCCGCCGTCACGGCCAGCTCGTCCAGCGCCTCCGGCAGCCCGACGGCGCCGCGGACCGCCGCCTCGCGCACCGCCTGCGCCCACGGCCTCGGCAGCCCGGCCGCCGCGTCCTCCGCGACCGTACGGACGGCCTGCTCGACCCGCTGCCTGGCGGTGAGTTCGTCCTCCACGATCACCTCGGCGCGCGGCGCGGTGCCGCCGGGCGTCCGGGTGCGCTCGTACCAGCGCCACAGCCGCAGCCACGGCGTCCCGCACGCGCGACCGGCGTTCCTGCGCCACTCGCGCTCGGCCGCCTCGCCCGTGGCCACCGCGCCGACCGCCCAGGCGAGCCGTTCCGCGAACTCCTCGCGGGAGCGCTCACCGAGCCCCGTGCGCCCGTCGGCGACGTACACCGAGCGCAGCCGCCTCGCGGCCGCGTCCACGTCGGCCGACAGCCGCCGGGCGGCGGCGCTGCGTTCCTGGACGAAACGGCCGACCAGCTCGCGCAGTTCGCCCACGCCCTGTCCGGTGAGCGCGGAGATCGGCAGCACGGTGGCCCCCGGCTCGCCGTGCTCGCCGAGCGCCATGCCGTCCTCGTCCAGCAGCCTGCGCAGATCGTCCAGGACCTGGTCGGCGGCCTCGCCGGGCAGCCGGTCGATCTGGTTCAGCACGACGAAGGTGATCTCCGCGTGGCCGGCGAGCGGGCGCAGATAGCGCTCGTGGAGCGCAGCGTCCGCGTACTTCTCCGGGTCGACCACCCAGATGACCGCGTCGACCAGCGCCAGTACCCGGTCGACCTGGTCGCGGTGCGCCACGACGGCGGAGTCGTGGTCGGGCAGGTCGACCAGGACGAGACCCTCCAGTTCCTCGTCCCCGTCGCCGCCCGCGAGCGGCCTGCGGCGCAGCCTGCCGGGGATGGCGAGCCGGTCGAGCAGCCCGGCGGCGCCCTCGGACCAGACGCAGGCGATGGGCGCGGACGTGGTCGGCCTGCGCAGCCCCGTCTCGGAGATCGGTACTTCCGCCAGCGCGTTGAACAGCGTCGACTTGCCGCTGCCGGTGGCACCCGCGATGGCCACGACGGTGTGCCGCGACGAGAGCCGCTGCCGGGTGGACGCCTCGTCCAGCACGCGTCCGGCCTCGGCGAGCGTGGTCCCCTCGATCCGGGTCCGCGACAGGCCAACCAACTCGCGCAGGGCGTCGAGCCGTACCCGCAGCGGCCCCTCGTAGGCGCCTCCGATGGGCTGGTGGAGCTCGGCCGGGGCCGCCGTACCGTCGTCCCTCTCGACCGCCTCCACGCCGACGGTGACGCCCGAGCCGGCCGCGCCCTTGCGTCCGGCCGCGTGCCGGGCGATCAGCCCGTCGTCCCAGCGCCGCCCCGCGCCGTCCGCGGCGCCGCCCGCGTCCGTCACACCCGCCGCGAGCCCCGCCCCCGTCTCACCGGGCCCGTCCGTCAACGTCGTCACGTCCGTCACGTCCGCCATCTCGGTCACATCTCCTTCTGCAGTACGGAAAGCGCGGCGATGAGTTCCGCCTGCGGCTCCGGCGCCACTTCGAGCGCGTCGAGCGGAGCCAGCCGCCGGTCCCGTTCGCCGTGCAGTACGTCGTCGATGTACGTCGCCACCAGGTCACCGCCCTTGTCGCGCAGCCGCAGCGCGCCCTGCGCCCCGATCCGCTCGGCGAGCCGCTCCCCCGCGACGCGGGTGCGGTGCCCGCCCAGGAGGGCGGCGGCCAGGAGGGCGGCGACCGTCTCGGCGTCGGGCGCGGCATTGCGTTCGAGGAGCCGTACCTCCTCCTCGGCCAGCTCCTCCACGACCCGCCGCCAGCGCCGTACGGCCATCCCGATCCGCTCGGACACCTCCCTGTCCGGCCCAGGGGTCAGGACGCCCGCCGACGCCGGCTCGCGCCGCCACGCCTCGGTGACCTGCTCGTCGGCGGCGGCGACGGCGCACTGGAGCAGCGCGGCCAGGCTCTCGACCAGCGAATCGAGCAGTTCACGCGCCGAGCTGTCCCTCGGATAGCCGCGCCAGCGGGTCCGCGCGTCCCCGGCGAGCACGGCACCGGCCTTGAGCCGCCTGCGTACCCGCTCGCGCTCGGAGGCGTACGCCTCCTCGACGGCGCCCGTGAGGCGTACGGCGGCGGCGTACTGCGCCGCGACGGCGCCAGCCAGCTCCGGCATCCGCACATTGAGCGAGCCGATGACGCCCGCGGCCGTACGGACGACGGCCTGCTGACGGGCCGCCGGATCCCGCACCCGGTGGGTCAGCCAGGCGAGCAGCGGCGCGACGGCGGTGGTGGGCAGCAGCCCGCTGCCGCCGCCCGCCGACTCGGGCAGTTCGGGGATGGTGAAGCGGGGTACGTCGCCCAGGCCCGCCTTGGTGAGCAGCGCCGCGTACTGACGTGACACCTCGTCAATCACCTGGTGCGGCACCCGGTCCAGGACGGTCACGAGCGAGGCGTCGTACTCCTTCGCCGTACGGAGCAGATGCCAGGGCACCGCGTCGGCGTACCGGGACGCGGTGGTCACCATCACCCACACGTCGGCGGCGCAGATCAACTCGGCGGCGAGAACGCGGTTCCGTACGACGAGCGAGTCGATGTCGGGCGCGTCCAGCAGGGCGAGGCCGCGGGGCAGGGCCACGGCGGTGTCGATGCGCAGCGCGTTCTCGTCGTCCCCGCTCCAGGCCCCGGCCCCGCCGTCCTCCTCCTGCTGGGTCAGCCAGACGCGCGACAGCTGCGGAAGGACCCGTACGCCGTCGAACCAGTGGCAGTCGTCGGGATGGCACACCAGTACGGGTGTACGGGTGGTGGGCCGCAGCACGCCCGCTTCGCTGACCCGCCGCCCCACAAGGGAGTTGACGAGCGTCGACTTCCCGGCCCCGGTGGATCCGCCCACCACGGCGAGCAGCGGCGCTTCGGGGTCCCGCAGCCGCGGCACCAGATAGTCGTCCAGCTGCGCGAGCAGCTCCTCCCTGGTCTGCCGGGCACGCGGAGCCCCGTCGAGAGGGAGTGGAAGACGCACGGCGGCGACACGGTCGCGCAGCGCGGAAAGTGCGTCGATCAGCTGAGGCCGTACGTCCAAGGTCACCACATGCGAAGAATGCCCAACTTTGGCGGCTTTTTGAAGCGTATAGACATCTCCTGCGCGCCGGTCAGGCGCGGGGGACAGACGGGACGAGTGGGGCACAGGCATAACGAGTGCACAACACCCGTAGCTTCAGGCGCGAAAAGCACTGCAGGAATCGCACCTGCCTGCGATTATCGGTTCGCTTCACCGAACCTCCACATCGTGCCACGCAGGTGAAGCAACCGGGCCAGGGTGAACGGAGCCCTATCCTTGTCCCGGCACAGGTCACGGACGGCACGGACTGCCCCACCGGCACTCCGGACCCCCGAGGCCAGGTATCGGCCCCCGTAGCTCAGTGGATAGAGCAGGCGCCTTCTAAGCGCTTGGCCGCAGGTTCGAGTCCTGCCGGGGGCGCCACCGACACAGCGTCAATCGGGCGACGCTCTCGCGGGCCAGGCTCTGCGCGGGGTTCCGAGGCCACTCGGCCCGCCGCCAACAGCGGCAGATCCCGCGGGCGTTCAACTCCTCGTCGGGCGTTCGACACGTAGCCGGGCGTTCAATGCGAGGAGCTGGTGCGGTTCCTCGGTGTCGGTGTCGGCATCATGCGCGAGGTCACCCGCGACACCGAGATCGCCGGGCAGCCGATCCCGGCAGGCGATTTCGTCGTAGCCGCCATCCAGTCAGCGAACCACGACCCGCGCCAGTTCCCGGACGCGCACGAGCTGGACGTGACGCGCGAAGCCACCAGGCACATCGGTTTCGGCCACGGCCCGCACCAGTGCGTCGGTCAGCAACTCGCCAGGCTCGAACTGAAGGTCGTACTCGAAACACTGCTGCGGCGAATCCCCAGCCTTCGGCTGGCCGTTCCGTTCGCGGAGATCGAGTTCAAGACCGACACCGTGGTCACCGGCCCGATCGCCCTCCCGGTCACCTGGGACGAGGTGCTCTGACGGTTCTGACGGCTCTGACGGCTCTGATGCGCGTCGACACCGAGGCCGAGAAGTGCGTGGCGGCCGGGGGGCGGCGTGCCGGCCGCCCCCCGAGGCGTTCGACCAGTACGACGACGGCCTGGTCGTCGTACTCGACATCAGTCCCCCGGCCGAGCCGCACGAGGCCGTGATCGACGCGGTCGCCCGCCGCCCCGCGGCCGTAACTCCAGCGGATGCGCAAAAGGTGCCGTCCCCGCCGGACGCGATTTGTATGGGACGTGCTGCCCGAGATCGCCGGTTCGCGACACCCGCGATCGTGGCGCGGTCCGGAGCACGGCCCATCACTGGAACGACCTGCGGGCGAGGTGGAACCGTATGACCGAGACTCAGCCCGCACAGGACGGGACCGGCGGGACGGACGGGGCGGGCGGGACCGGCGGGACCGGCGGGACCGGTACGGCGAACGAGCGGCACGTCGTACACTCCCCCTCCCCCGCCGTGGCCGACCTTCGCCGTACCGGGATCAATCCCGACTTCTGGTACCCGGTCGCCGTATCCGGGAGCGTACGGAAGAACAGCGCCTTCGCCGCCAGCTTCGCGGGTGAGCGGATCGCGCTGTACCGGGGCGGCAGCGGCACCGTCTACGCCCTGGAGGACCGGTGCGCTCACCGCCAGGTGCCGCTGAGCATGGGTGTCGTGGAGGGCGAGTCCCTGCGGTGCTGCTACCACGCCTGGGCTTACCGGGGCAACGGCCGCATCTCGCAGATCCCGTATCTGCCCAAGGGCGTGGACCGGCCGCCACGAGGCGTGCGCGCGTACCCGGTCCGCGAGGCGTACGGACTGGTCTTCGTGTTCCCCGGGGACCCGGAGAAGGCCGCCGAGACACCGTTTCCCGAGCTGCCCACGTACGCTTCGGCCGAGCACAGCACCATGACGTTCTCGCGCACGGTGCGCTGCCACTACTCGTTCATGCACGAGAACCTGCTCGACATGAACCACCAGTTCCTGCATCGGGGTGTCCTCGGCCGGATCCAGCCGGAACTGCTCGGCTACGACACCGAGCCGGACTCGGTGGAAGCCCGGTACCTGTTCACCCCCGCCGGCGGGAAGAAGGACCGCGGTGCGGGTCTGCTCTCCGCCGAGGGCCTCGGCGGCGGCAAGTCGCCGGACGTCATCACCGTCCGTACGCAGTACCCGTACCAGACCCTTCAGGCACTCCCCGAGAAAGCCGAACTCCCGGCGTTCTCGCTGTGGGTGGCGTACGTACCGGAGGACGCCGAGCAGCGCACCAATCACGTCTACGGCCTGCTCATGATCAAGAAGCCGCCCGTCCCCGGCGCGCTCCGCCTCGCCTGGCCGTTGATCCGGCGCTTCACCGAGCGGGTGTTCGCGGAAGACCGGATGGCGGTGGAGTCGGAGCAGCGGGCCTGGGACGAACAGGGCTCGGACTGGAACCAAGAGGTCTTCCCGCTGATCCTCGACACCCGGAAGGTACTGCGCGCCAACGGCGTTCCCATCCGGCCGCGAGCGGATCTGTGCGCCGCCTCCACGCTCTGCGGCAACGCACCGCACGCGGGTCCCGCACCGCACGCCGAGCCCGGCAGGGCGCCCAGTTGACGGATCGATCCGAACCGGAACGGGGGACGCGCCGGCACGAGGGAAGCGCCGGAACTTGGGGTGGAGCACTACCCCCAGGTGAGCGGATCGAGATGGAGGTAGAACCTCTCCCGGTCCCGGTCGAGCGCGCTGCCGTACCGCTTGGCGAACGCCTCGTCGGCGGAGTTCGCCTGCCCCTCGTCGGCCCATGTCTCACGGGAGTTGGCGAGAAGGAGAGCGATGTCGGCGTACGGGTCGGCCCGGCCGAGGCGGCCCAGATCGATGAAGCCCGCCACGTCCATGGTCTCCGGGTCGAGGACGATGTTGGGCAGGCACAGATCCCCATGGCAGACGACACTCTCGACGGCCTCCTGAGCGAGCCGCTGTTCGAGCTGCGGGACGAGGCGGGCGAGCAGCTCCTCGGCAGGCGTCAGCTGCTGGTCCTCGGGGAGAAACTCCGGGTTGACCGCGCCTCGCGCGACGACGTCACGGGCGGTCGCGAACATCTGTGAGAGGTCGCGACTGAACGGGCACTTCGCCACCGGCACATCGTGCAGCCGGCGCACGGCGTCCGCGATCCGCTCCCACGCCGTCCGCAGTTCCGGAGCGGCGACCCGATCGGCGGGGACTCCCGCGACGGTGCTCGTCATCAGGCAGACGGCATCGGGGGTGACCCGCCAGTCGAGTACGCGCGGGCCCGGGACGCCCTGCCCGCCGAGCCAGTCGACGCGATCACGTTCTTCTTCCAAGGAGGTCGCGGAGTCGGCGGGCACACACTTGGCGTACCGCGAGCCGTCCTCGGACCGAAAGACACCGGCCTCGGACTCGCCGTCCGTGACGGGCTCCCATACGCCACTGTCGTGGCCGGCGTGCAGCAGAGTTCGGAACATCGCATCGATCACGCCGGCCACCCTAACCAGGGCGGCCCGCACCGCACTCGGCATTAAACGCGGGAGCGCGGAGAGCGCGGGGGCTCAAGGAGCACGGGGAGCACGGGGGCTGAGCAGCCGCCGTCCGTCGTCCGACCCTCGTCGAGGGCGGGCCTTGACTTGAAGTGCACATCAACCGGGAGAGTTCGCGACGCACCCCTCACCCCCCTCTCCAACTCGCGGAGCACCCATGCGTTTTCGTACTCTCGGCCGCCGTCACGACGCCACCCCCGGCCCCCGCGTCAGCACCCTCTGCCTGGGCACCATGCCGTTCGGAACCCGTGTCGACGAAGCCACCTGCTTCGCGATCCTGGACCGTTTCGTGGAGCGGGGCGGCACATTCGTCGACACCGCCAACTGCTACTCGTTCTGGGAGGCGGGCGCCCACGGCGGCGACAGTGAGGAAGTGATCGGGCGCTGGATGGCGGCACGCGGAAATCGGGACGAGATCGTGCTCGCCACCAAGGCCGGCGCCCGCCCGGCGGGGCCGGGGGTCTGGCCCGCGAACGCCGAAGGGCTGTCCGCCGAAGCCCTGCGCGCCGGCGTCGAGGGCAGCCTGCGCCGACTCGGCACCGACCGGGTCGACGTCCTCTTCGGGCACATCGAGGACCGCGCGACCCCGCAGACCGACACCGTCGAGGGGTTCGGCGCGCTCGTCGCCGACGGCACCGTCGGCATCGTGGGGGCCAGCAACCAGGCGACCTGGCGCATCGAGCGCGCCCGCTCCCTCGCGCGCGAACGCGGGCTGGCCGGGTACACGTGCGTCCAGCAGCAGTACACCTATCTACGGCCCAAGCCCGGCGCCACCTTCGGTACGGGCGAGCATGTCACCCCGGAACTCCTCGACTACGCGCGCGCCGAGAAGGCCGACCTCACGCTGCTCGCGTACACCCCACTCCTCAGCGGCGCCTATACGAACCCGGCCAAGCCCCTCCCGGCCCAGTTCGACCACCCGGGCGCCACCGCACAGCTCGCCGCGCTGCGCGAGGTCACGCGGGAGACTGGCGCCACCGCCGGGCAGGTCGTGCTGGCCTGGCTGCTCGGCGGAGATCCGCAGATCATCCCCGTCATCGGCGCCAGCGGACTCGCCCAACTCGACGAGTCCCTGGACGCGCTGGACGTACAGCTCACCCAGGACCAGCGAGACCGCCTCGACCAGGCGGGGTGAGGCCCGGGGGGCAGATTGGACCTCTATAAGAAGTCACCATTGGTCCTGGTGACAGGGGCGTCCGGACGGTCGGATGAGGCGAGCGCACCCGCTTCCCCGACCCGCCTCTGGAGAACCCACGCCGTGACCACCACCAGCGCCTCCGACGACCTCGACCGGTGGATCAGGAACGACTTCGTCGCTCTCAATACGCGGCTGGAGGAGGCGTACTTCGCGGCCGACGCGCAGATTCTGCACGGCCGACCGGAACTTGAGACGGTCAAGCGACGGATCGGCAGCGAAGGCGCCGAACTGGTCGGTCGAATCACGGAGAGCGGTGCGCCGCGCTCGCTGCCCACGGGGGACGACGAGCGGTACGAACTCCTCGGCTCGGTCGGGTTCTACCTCGGTGCCTGCCGCCGTCATGAGATCGAAGGGCCGCAGTCCGCCGCCTGGCCGCTCGCCCAGCTGCTGGGGTCGTCGCTCGGCGTCGTGCCGCGGTTCGTCTTCGCCCACCAGGTCCTGTACAACCGGGCGGTCGGGGACACCTTCCGTACGTTCACCGCGCTCGACGACGAACGCGCCTTCCTCCTCTACAACGGCCTGTCGATGCTGGCGTACCAGCGCACGGCCGCCGCGCTGCGCCGCGTCCCGGCGCTCGGCGTCTCCAGCCCGCTGACGGCGTATCTGCTGCGGGAGGCGAGGTCGGGACTCGACGACGTACTGGACCTGGGCAGGACGCTGAGCAAGACACTCGACGTCGACCGGTTCTTCCTCAACATCAGGCCGTACTTCAAAGCGCATCGCGTCGGCGGCGTGGAGTACCGGGGCGTGAACGGGGGCGACTTCGCGGCGATCAACTCGATCGACGTGCTGCTCGGCCTCTGTTCACCGTACGACCCCTTCTACCAGGCCCTGTTGACGGAGAAGTACCCGTATCTGCCGCCGGAGGACCAGGCTCTGCTGCGGGCCACCGGGACGGCCGAGCCGCTGCTCGACGCCTTCGTCCGGGAGGCGACGGCCGGTCCGATCACCCCCCAACTGCGCGACAACGCCGAGCTGTTCCTCACCGTCTGCCGTCTGCACGGCGCCGCGTCGGCCTTCCACCACCACCGGCTCGTCGTCCCCTTCCTCCAGGCTCCCGCCGCCCGAGCGCCGCAGGAGCAAGGGCAGGGGCAGGAGTCCGAGGCGGCCGATCTGACGACCAGCGGGCCGCCGCTCCATGTGGTCATGGGCACCCTGGCCCGCCTGGTCGACCTGAGGACCGCCCGGCAGCGGCCCGGAACGGACGGCGGCGGCAGCGCGCGCCCGTCACTCGACCGACTGCGGTACGCACTGGACGCCGCTCCCCGATCCGGCCTCCGTACGGACGACAGGTCTACGGATGACAGATCCACGGACGACAGGTCTTAGACGCCGAGCGGCCAGACGGCGAAGCCCGCGCTCTTCGCGAGCGATATCAGTTCGTCCACACGCCGGGGGCTCAGGCACGCCACCGGGTAGCAGTCCGACTCGATGTCGAGGATCACCAGGGCCGTGCCGACCTCGCGGTAGTGCCGGCCGCACGCCTGGAGGAAGTCATGGGTGGTCAGCTCCATCTCGGCGTCGTCGAACAGCACCCAGGGATCGATGGACGGACGTGAGGCCAGCCCTCCCAGCCGCCACCGGATCTCGTCCGCGCCCTCCTTCCAGTCGAGCTCCGCGAGCAGCTTCCGCTCGTGCAGCGCGTCGACCAGGGCTATCCAGGTCAGTCCCGGAAACGGCTCGTATATGCCACGGTCCTCCAGCCGGCTCGCCCACGTACGCACATAGCCCTCGGGGTCCTCGTACGCGTGCCGCACCTGTTCGGCGACGGTCGGCTGGTCGGGCGCGAGCAGTGACGCGACGGCTGTCAGGGACGCGAGGACTCCGCCGTCGGCGGGACCGGGGCCGGACATGGGTGTGCTCCTTCTGCGGCAAGGGGTCAACGGGTGGAGCGGTGCGTGTTGTTCGGCACCTGAAAACACCTTGCCACAGGGGTACGACAACGGGCCTCGGCCGTAGCCGCTACGGCGCCCCGCCCGCCGACCTCTTCGGTTCGGCGGGCTCGACGGGCTCGACGGGCTCGGCGGGTTCGGCGGGCTCGGGAGGCGCCGTGGGCTCCCCCGGCTTTCCCGGCCCGGCGGACGGCGTCGTCGCGACGCCCGTCACCCGCGTCCCCGGATGGAACAGCGAGCAGATGAACGCCACCCCGAGGGCGATGGCCATCCCGTAGAACACCCATCGGTTGGCCTCCGCGAAGTCCATCCGGATGGCGTCCATCGAGTCGCGCATGGTCCTTGCGACATCACCGCCGCCGGAGGGCTGCCGGGTGTCCGCCTGCCCGGACACGGCCTCCGCGACGCTCCGGGCGGCGTCCCGCGCCTCACCGGCCGGCAGGCCCTTCGAGCGAAGGGTCTCGACGACCCGGTCGGTGGTGACATGCGTGAGGACGGTGCCGAACACCGCCAGTCCCACGCTCGCCGCGAAGTTACGGATGGTCTGGGTGATACCGGTGACCTCTCCGTAGGAGGCGCCGATCGCGCGGTTGACCGCGTCGGTGGAGGCCGGGGAGAGCAGCAGACCGATACCCGCGCCGGCCAGCGCCACGTACGGCCACTGGTCATGCATCTCGAGGTCCGTCAGCTTGGACGCCCACAGGGCGAATCCGACCGCCCCGATCGCGGTCCCGAGTGTGAGCGCCGGTTTGGCGCCCCGCTTGTCGAGGACGCGGCCGCCCCACTGCGACGCGATGGCGAAGCCCACGAAGAAGTACAGCAGGAAGAGCGCGGCCTGGTTCGGCGACGAGCCCAACGAGACCTGCGCGTAGACCGACGCGAAGAAGAACACCGGGACGAACGCGAGCATGGCGAAGAACAGCACCGCGGAGTCCACGGCGAAGGCTCTGTCCTTGAAGACCTGGAGCTTGATGAGCGGGTCCCGGACGCGGAGTTCGAAGAGGCAGAAGAAGACCAGGACGAGGACGCCGCCCACGATGCAGGCCCAGGTGGCCACGCTGCCCCAGCCCCATGTGGAAGCCTGCTGGAAGCCGAGCACGCTCAGCCCCATCCCGACGGCCACCAGCACGGCGCCGGGCACGTCGAGCCGGTCGCGGCGTGAGGTGTTCTTGATGTGCGCCATGGCCGTCAGTACGAGGGCGATCACGGCGACGGGGACGTTGACCCAGAAGATCGCCCGCCAGGTCCAGCCGGTGAGCCAGCCACCGAGCAGCGGGCCCACGGCGGTGAGCGCACCGGAGAGCCCGAAGAACAGCGCCAGCGCCCGGCCTCGTCGCTCGACAGGGAACACGGCGATGACCACGGCGAGCGCGGCGGGAAACATCAGCGCGGCGCCGAGGCCCTGGAAGGCCCGGAAGGTGATGAGCCAGCTCTGCGCGAAGCTCCCGGTCGGCACGCACCCGCAGAGCACGGAGGAGACCACGAAGACGAGGGTGCCGATCACCATGATCCGGCGATGCCCCACGATGTCGGCCAGCCGCCCGCCGAGAGCGAAGAACGCCGCCAGGGTCAGCAGATAGGCGTTGATCACCCACTGCATCCCGGAGGACGAGAGCCCCAGCTCGTCGATGATGTCCGGCGCGGCGATGGAGACGATCGTCTGGTCGATGAACGTCATCGAGACGGCGAACAGCATGGCCGCCAGGGCCACCGTCTGATTCGGCGCGCCTGTCGCACCGACGGATGCGCCAGAACCGGAAGAATCGCCTCTTTTACTCATAGATCGGGATTTTCCCCTGTTTCCCTACGCCATGCACACCCAGCACTCAAGGATCACGGAGAGTGATCAGCGAGGAAGTCGGATCAGGTGGTCCACGCCACATGAAGTCTTATGTGTAACGGGCGGGGCGCAGGGCATTCGCTCTCCAGGTCCCGCCGCGTTTCCCCCGTCGCGGCGGGGCCGCTCACATGTTCCGGGCAGTGTCCCGACCGGGCTCCTGAGGTGACTCCTGACAGGGCCACGCGATCTCGTAGAGCGTCAGCTCAGCGGATGGAGCACAGGGCGCTGCGTCACCAGATCGGTCATGTCTCGTGGATTTCCGTTCCGTCCACCAGCTCCACCGGCTTCGCCGGCACCAGCGGTTCCTCCGGCTCGACCGGTTCCTCAACCGCGAGCGGAACCGGTGCGGACGGGTTCTGCGTACGCGGCAATATGTTGGCGATGTAGTCCGCGATGGTCGCGTCCAGCCCCACGTCGCTCCCGGCGTTCTCGGACAGGTACCACCGGTGTTCCAGCACCTCGTGGTAGATCTGCGCCGCGTCCGTCCTGCGCCGCAGATCCAGCGGTACGGCCCGTACGGTCGGCCGGAACACGTCGCGCACCCAGCGGTGCGCCAGGACCTCCGGGCGTGCGCCCAGCGGGTCGTCCGGCGCGTAGTCGTCCTGGCCCGCCATCCAGCTCTCCAGGTCGTTGAGCAGGCGTCGCGCCTGGTTCTCCTCCGCGTCCAGGCCGGTGAGCCGCAGCAGTTGGCGCTGATGGTGGCCCGCGTCCACCACCTTCGGCAGGAAGGTCACCGTGTCACCCATCGGCGACCGCTCTATCTGCATCTCCGCGACATCGAAACCCAGTTCGTTGAGCCGGCGGATCCGGCGGTCGATGTAGTGCCGCTTGTCGACCGGGTAGACGGACTCCCGTGTCAGCTCGTGCCACAGGTCTTCGTAGCGCCGTACGATCGCCGCCCCGAACGGCACCGGGTCCACCGACGGATGGAGTGAGCCGGAGGCTTCCAGGTCCATCAGCTCCCCGGCGATGTTCACGCGCGCCAGCTCTATGTCGTAGTCGCGCTGGCCACGGCTGAGTGTCGGCTGGAGTTGGCCCGTCTCGGCGTCCACGAGATACGCGGCGTACGCGCCCGCGTCTCGCCTGAAGAGTGCGTTGGACAGCGAGCAGTCGCCCCACGCGAAGCCGGTCAGATGCAACCTCACCAGGAGGACGGCGAGGGCGTCCATGAGGCGCTTCACCGTGCTCGGGCGCATGGTCGACTCGAACATCGAGCGGTAGGGCAGGGAGCCTTTGAGATGCCGGGTGATCAGCGCGGACTCCAGCGGCCTGCCGTCCGCGTCGACCCGCCCCGTCACCACCGCGACCGGGTCGACCGCCGGTATGCCCAGCCGGTGCAGGTCCCTGAGCAGCCCGAACTCGCGCACCGCCGGACGCTCGGCGATCTCCTTGACCGCGAGCACCTCGGACCCGGCGTCCGCGAAGCGCACGACATGGCGTGAGATGCCGCGCGGGAGGGCCACCAGGCAGTCGTCGGGCCACTCTTCGAGCGGAACGCCCCAGGGCAGGTCGAGGAGCACGGCCGGCTGCTCCGGGTTGGTCGCGCTGATCTGGAGCGCCATGCCGCTTGCCTCCGACGTTCGTTCGTTCGCGTGCTCGTCCGTGCCTGTGCTCGTACGTGCGTGTGTGGCGTTCTTTCAGAGCTTGACCTGCACGAGCCCGTGCGTCCCGCTCGTACGCCATGCCTGGTTCGTACCGTCGCCGCCCGCGTCTTCGAGTCGCGCCACGGTGCGCGGGTCGAGGCCGACGATCACATCGGACTTCAGGGTACGCAAGGCGGCCACCGGCCCCGGGAAGTGCGCCGTACGCCCGGCGAACGACGTGGTCGGCGACCAGAGTCGATCACCCACGAGGCGGCGGTAGTTGAGGTCGCCCTTCACGATCGTGAGGGCGGCACCCGCGAACTCCTGCCGGAGGTCGGCGGGCATCTCGCTGTACGGGAACGGCGCGCAGTAGAAGCCGTGCGCGCGTACGGCGAGCCGCCCGTCGCCCATCGCGGCCCAGAGCCGCTTCCCGGCCTCGCCCGCGCTGCCGGACGCCTGGGCGATACGGCGCGCGCAGTCGACGACGTCGGCCATGGTGGCGTCGGAGACGTAGTACGGATACGGCTTCACGTGCAGGACGACGTCGTCGGCGCGGCCCGTAGTAAGGAGGTGGTCGATGAGGACCAGGTCGGGGATCAGCTCGCGGCCGGAGTTGTCGGCGATGACATGGACGGTCCGCGCGGCGCCGGGCGACCGGTCGGTGGGCAGCAGCGACCACAGCACCTCGCTGTCGTCCGCGACGAGAGGCGGCGGCTCCGGCGGCTCCTCACCGGCGGATCCGTCCGCCGGGCCACCAGCGTCCCCGGAGCCGTGCGAACCGACCGAGAAGCCGAGGTCCGCCCGGTTGCCCCAGAGCGAGCCCTGGAGGTACGCGGCGGCCCGCTCCTCGACCGGCCGTTGGGCGAGCGCGTCGAGCGCCGCGAGTTCGTCGTCGACGAGCGAGCCGCTCAACTCGGCCCGTTTGAAGGGCGCGAACGGGTCGATGCCCTGCCACGGCCCGGGGCCGAAGTATCCGACGGCTTGGAGAAGCCGGCGGTAGAAGTAGCTCTCGGACCAGAGGAACGGCACGTCGAACCACGACCGGCCGAAGTACTCCCCGCCCCACGCGTCCCACTGCTCACGGTCGTGCGCGTCCGGATCCAACGGTTCGACGACGCCCTCTGTGGAGGAGTGGAGCAGCGCGTCGAGCGCGCGGTGCCGTTCCGGGGACCACGGGAACGCGTCCCGTACCTGCTGGATGAGGGCGGGATGGCGCTCGGCCAGCACGCTCCGCGCGAACGAACCGGGTGCGTTGCTCACGATCACGGGCGCGTCGTCCGCTTCAGGCATGGCTTCCCTGTCCTCCGGAGCTGGTCGGTGTCGCCGCCGGTCACGGGAGCGGCCTCCGTCGCACCGTACCCTCACCGATTTCGCCCGCCCGCCCCTGACGTCCGACGGGGAGCGTACGCAGGACTACTCACCCGCCGTCCGAGTAGCCGCGCGGATACCGAGGCCCGCGCTCCGGGCCGACGCTGATGGGCATGACGAAGACGAGCGCGACGAAGACGAACACGACCCATCGATCTCGGAACACCCCGAACCGACCCGGTCCGCTGAACCGCGCGCGGTGGGCGGCGATGCGCGCCCTCCTCGGCACCGTCGGCCGCGCGAGCGCGGGGATCCGCATCGGATACCGGCACGGCTTCGACAGCGGGTCGATGCTGGACTACGTGTACGTCAACAAGGCCGGCGGCTTCCCTGTCCTGGGGCACGTCATCGACCGCGTGTATCTGAACGCCGTCGGGTGGCGCGCCATCCGCGCCCGCCGCGAGCTGCTGAAAGACGTCCTCCGTAAGGAGATCGCGCGTCACGGCGGTGCGGGCGGCGCCGACGGCGATCGTGGTGGTGTGCGCGTCCTGGACGTGGCGTCGGGGCCCGGGCGGTATCTCCAGGACCTGCTCACGGAGTACGCGCCGGGCACCCTCCACGTCGAGTGCCGCGACCTGGACCGCGCGGGTCTCGCGCAGGGCGAGCGCCAGGCGGCCGAGCGAGGACTGATGGGGATCTCGTACGCGTACGGGGACGCCCTGGACCCCGCGCCCTCCTCCCCCGCGCCCGACATCATCGTCGTGTCGGGGCTCTACGAACTGCTGCTGGACGACGCCGTCATCGCCACGTCCGTCGCCCGGCTGCGCGGGATGCTCGCACCGGGCGGAGTGCTGGTCTTCACGACCCAGACCCACCACCCTCAGTTGGAGTTCATCGCGAACGTGCTGCCGAACCGCGACGGCGTCCTGTGGGAGATGAAGTGCCGTCCCGTGGAACTGGCCGAAAAGTGGGCCGGCCGGGCCGGGTTCACGGAGGTCGCGAGCCGGCGGGAGTCCGTGGGGCTGTTCACCGTCACGTCAGCGAGGCGCTGACGATCAGCGCGAACCCCGCGACGGCGAAGAACGTACGGACGGCGTGGAAGCGGTTCCAGCGGCTCTCGAAGGCCGCGCGGACTGCGCTGTCGGGGTTCGCCTGGGGCGAGGTCTCGGACGACGCCAGGGCGTTGTTGAGCGGGATGTTGCCCGCGACGGTGACGAGGTGGTTGACGACCACACAGATCAGACCCGCCAGCAACAGCCACCACTGGGTGTCCGAACGGTCGTCGACGGGGACGGCGAGCGCGGCGACCGGGAAGGCCACCTCGGCGAGGAACACGAGCAGGAACAGCCCGCGCGGTACTTCCTCGTTGAGGCGGCGCATGGCCGTCACGAACTGCCCGTCCGTGAGCCGGGCCAGCGCGGGCATGATCCCGGTCAGGAAGATGAGCATGATGCCGGCGTACAGACCGGTGAAGACGACAGCGAGCGCGAGCAGGACAGTGGCCATGCCGCACATCATGGCCCGTGGGGCGGGGCGGCGCAGCACCGTTTTCACCGGCGGTCCTCCGAAGACCCCGCACGCCGCCCCACGGCCTCTACGGGTCCGGTCCGAGACCGGCTCCGGACCGCTCGGGGACCGGCGCCGGACCGGCCCGGGACCACTCCCGGACCGGACCCGGCGGTGCGATCAGCCCCTCGCGCGGCCTGCCTGGTCGATCGCCTCGGCCAGCTCCTTCACCGATGCGTCCTCCGTGGAGTCGGCCAACGCCCGTGCCCGCTTCTCCAGTTCGTCGAGGCCGGGCGCGCCGGGCGGAACGCCGTAGGACGTGCCGTCGTCGTCCGCCGACTCACCGCGCAGCGCCTCGGCGAAGTACGCGGCGACGGCCGTGACCTGAAGCCGCGGCTTCGCGTCGCCCCAGAGTCCGGAGTCCACCGCGCTCGCGCCGACCGAGCCCGACCGCTCGCGCGGCGCCCGGGTCTCGGGGTCCAGCCAGCGCACCGTCGCCTTCGCCACCTGCCCGCTCGCGCCGGGCCGCAGCTTGACGGCGTACAGGGCCGTCACGGTGTGCCCCGGGCCGACCTCGCCGCCGTCGACACGGTCGTTCCGGAAGTCCTCGTCCGCGACGGCCCTGTTCTCGTAGCCGATCAGTCGGAACCGTTCGACCGCGTCCCTGTCGAAGGCGACCTGTGCCTTGGCGTCCCTGGCGCGCAGTTCGACGTTCATGGGGAGCTGGTCGACGAAGACCTTCCGGGCCTGCTTCCGGTCGGAGACGTACGTCGTGTGTCCGTCGCCCTTGTCGGCCAGTTGTTCCATCAGCGCGTCGCCGTAGTCGCTTCCGACACCGACTCCGAAGAGGGTGATGCCGTGTTCGGTACGCGCGTCCGCGATGCGTTCGAGGATCGCGTCCGCCTGCGTCTCGCCGGTGTTGGCCAGCGCGTCGGACAGCAGGACGACCCGGTTGGTCGCGCCGCTCCTGAGACCCTCGACGGCCTCTTCGTAGCCGGTCTCGACGCCCGCCCCGAGGTTGGTCGAAGCGGCCGGTTCCAGCTCCTCGATCACGTCGTGGATCCGGGACCGGTTGTCGCCGACGCGGGTCATGGGCAACCGGCTCTCGGCCACGGAGCTGAAGGTGACCAGGGCGATCGAGTCGTCCCCGCGCAGCTCGTCCGTAAGGATGCCGAGTGATTCCTTGACGAGGTCGAGACGCCCGCGCTCGGCCATGGAACCCGAGATGTCGATCACGAACGTCAGCGCGGCCGGCGGGCGTTCACCTCCGTGGTCGGCCTGGCGGGTGGCGAGGCCGACCCGCAGGAGGGACCAGTCGTCGTCCGCACCCGGCGCCGCGGCACCGTCCACCGTGACGGAGAAGCCGTCGCCCTCGGGGCGTTCGTAGTCCTGGCGGAAGCTGTTGACGAACTCCTCGGGCCGTACGGTTCCGGGATCCGGCAGCCGTCCGTCGCCGAGGGTGCGGAGCGCGTATCCGTAGGAGGCGGTGTCCACGTCCAGGGCGAAGGTGGACAGATAGTCCGGCTCCGGCGCGAACTCACCCTCCGGTTCTTTGTCCTGCCGTTTCTGGTCGCTGTCCGGCTGTCCCTCGCCCTGTTCGACGCCGTCGGCCGGGCCGGCGGCCCCCGGCCCCGCGGACCCGGAGCCGGCCCCGTCGCCGAACGCGCTCCCGCTCCCCGGCCCGTCGGCCTTCTGGCTCGTGTCGCTCGTCCCCCCGGCCGAGCAGCCGGTGAGCAGCAGGCCGCCCGCCAGCAACGCGACCACCGCGCCTCGATACGTCCTCGCGTGGAGCCTCATCTTCGTACGGAGCTTCGTCACGGTCCCCCCTGGAATCGCTTTTCGGCACTTGTGAATGTGACGTTCGAGACGGCCGACGGGACCCCGTACGGGAGGTTGCGGATGAATCTCGATGCGGCAACGGGCCGAGAGACCAGGAGAGTTGCCCGCCGCCGCGCCAGGCTTCCGCCGTCTTCGCGTGAAGTTGTGCGCCAATCGGTGCCGTTGATGCGTGAGTCGGGTCCATTGGCATGGAGTCGCCACTCGCTGAACTGCACTTGTCACGGTGTGCAGTCTCATGAGTACATGGAGTTGCGTACGGCTCCGAGGGGATGGCGGGGGTGGTCAGCCGTGGCACATGTTCCAGGCTCCGTACTCAACAGGTCGGCGCTACCGAGAAGCACACTGCGGGGGGACGCGGTGGAGACTCTCCGACCGGCGGGTCGGCCGGTCCGCGGCACCCATCAGGTGGCCGCCACGCTGGCGGCGCTCGTGCGTTCCGCGCGTCACGAGCTGCTGACGTTCGACGATCCGGGCAATTCCCTCGGCAAGGGCCTGCCGTTGCCGTTCCTGGAGTTCGCGACCGCGTGCGTACGCGCGGTCGCGGAACGGGCGGACCCCGAGGCGCGGCCGGGGACGCGAACGGGCGCGGGCACCGGCTCGGCTGGTGGCCCCGGAGCCGGCTCCGGCGCGGGGGCCGACGCCGGGACCGCTCCCCTGCCCGCGGTCGCGCTCACGGTCCGCCGGATCGTGCCGCGCCGGGGCCTGGCGGCGCTGCCGTACGAGCTGCGGGCCCTCGCCCGCGGGGCACGGCAGACGGACTCGATCCCGTTCAAGATGGTCCTCGTGGACCGTACGACGGCCGCGCTCCCCCTCGACCTGGATCTCCACTTCAACGGGCTGCTGTTGATCCAGGATCCCGTCGTCGTCGGGGCCCTGGTCCGTATCCATCAGCACTGGTGGGACAGCGGCGAGGAGTTTCCCGTCAGGGGGGACCGATCGGGTGGTGCGCCGTGGGACCCGGCGACGGGCCCGGCACCGGGCGACACGGAGACCGGTGCCGGTGCCGGCGCCCCGGCCGGTCCTGAGGCGGGCGTCCTCCCCCATCACTTACGTCCCGTGCTCGAAGCCATGCTGTGCGGGCTCACCGACGAGGCGGCGGCGGCGCGCCTCGGCATGTCGCCCCGCACCTACAGCAGACGGGTCGGCGAGCTGCTCACCGCC
>NZ_JBHUZM010000025.1:0-74214 GCF_042667665.1 Streptomyces sp. NPDC057307
CCTTGGTACGGACGGCCGGGGCAGCGCCGTGGCGTGCGATGGATCAGTTCTGGGAGGTGTCGGTCTCACCGCGGGGGAAGGAGATCTCCACGCGACGGTTCTTCTTACGGCCCTCTTCGTTGCTGTTCTCCGCGATCGGGTACTGCTCGCCGTAGCCCCGGATCTCGAATGTGATGTCGGTGGCTGTCAGTTCCTTCTCCAGCACGCCGTGCACAGCGTCGGCGCGCTGCTTGGAGAGCACGTCTCCGTGCGCGGAGGAGCCGAGGTTGTCGGTGAAGCCGAAAACCCGGACCTTCTTGGCGCCGTGCTTCTCGATCTCCGCCGCCACAGCGGCGATACGGGAGGTCGCGGCGCTGGACAACTTCGCGCTGTCCTTGCCGAAGAGGACCTCGGCCTGAAGCGCGAACTTCAGGGTTTCGCTCGTCTCCTCGCGACGCTCTTCTCCGCCCTCCGACTCGACGACCGAGATGATGGGCAGCACCTTCGCGGGGGCGAGCGTGGCACCGTCGCGGATCTTGAGGCCGGAGGCGTTGCCGTCCACCTCCGGTGGCGGTGCTGTCGACTCCGTGCCCGGTGGCGTGCTGGGGGCCTCGTCCGCGGACGCGTTCCCCGACATGGTGAACTGCACGCTGGTGAACAGGACGGCCGCGGCGATCGCCGTCGCCGCCGGCCGTGCGGCGGGCCCGCGCGTGCGCGACATGAATCCACGCATCAGGAGATCTCAATCGTCGCGGTGGGCATCAGCGGAATCTGGAAGTCGACCTGGGAAGTGCCGTCCGGCGGAGCCGGGAACTGGGCGAAGAAGTTCTCGGTGGCGCCGTCGTCCATACCGCTGATTCCCATGGTGGTCAGCGGATTGCCTTCCGTGTCACGCAACACGTAGTAGCGCTTCTTCTCCGCCTTGTCCACGAGCGTGACCCCGGCCAACGACTTACCGGTTCGCCTGACCTGACTCTCCCGACCGCTCCAGGCACTCGGGGTCGACTGCCTGTCCCCACTGGTGTTCTTGATAGTGCCGGTCACCGTCAGAAAACCGCCCTCGTCACGGGCGGCGGTGTGGATGGTGAACTGGAATCCGTTGCTGCCGTTGATCGTCGCCAGCGTCTGGCTGGTGTCCGGCACCGTGTTCCCGCCGTCGTCCTTCGCCCCGTCCTTGGCCGGGGTGGAGGACGAGGCGTTGTCGGCGTCGTCCTTCCCGCCGTCGTCACTGCCGCCACAGGCCGTCAAGGACACGGTCAGCGCCACGGCCGCGAGGACGCACCCCGCTGCCCTACGGGCTTTCGTTCCATGCCGCATATTCATCAGTGTTGATCCTTTGCGTTCACTCGCGGTCAGTCCTCGGCCAGTCGGACGGAGAACAGGACAGACATGTCCGGCAGCACCAGATTCTTCGGGTTCAGATCCAGACCCCTGCCATTGCAGACGAGTTCACCGGGCAGGGAAGGCTCTTCCTCGCCCTCTTCCTCGTCCCCGTCGCCGGGCTCGGGATCCTCTTCGGGGTTCTCGTCTTCCTCCGCCGGCTTGAACTCACAACGAGGGACGATGACCGCCGTGGCCGTGGCCTCGGCCTTCTTGTCCTCAGTGCCGGGCAGGATGTTGTCGCCCATGGGCTTCTGGGTTCTGACATCGACCTTGACACCCCAGGCGCCGTTGGCCGGGGTGGTGCACCCATTCGGCTTCACATCGACGCCGTTCTTGTCGGCGAGGTCATCAGCCGCCGCACAACCGAAGAAGGGGCCGACCGAATTGCCGTTGAAGACGCCGCCCAGATAGCCGGGGGTGAAGAAATTCGCCAGGAGCTCCTCCGCGAAACGGTCGCGGGATTCCTGTGCCGCCGCCAGAGCCGCGGCGTCGGCCCCGGACTGGGCACCGTTACGTGTGGCGCCCGCCTGGCCCACCGCGAAGAACGCGAGCGCGAGAAAGAGCAGGCCCGCCACCATCGTGATGTAGATGGGAGCGGCCTGCCCCGTCTCGCGGGAGTCGGCTACTCGCCGCCACCACCGCCGAGGATCTCGCCGACCGTGCTGGTGAGACCGTCGGCGATCGTGTCGTCCACGTCCGAGCCCACGATCGCCGCGATGATCAGCGCCACCAGCACGATCACACCCACATACTCGACCGCGCCCTGACCCTTGTCGCTCCGACGCCTCATCGCCGCGACAGCCGTGTTCACCCAGGTCCCGACGGAGAGTCTGGCGTTGGTGGCGGCTCTCAGCGTGACGTTCGACATGAGCTTCCCCTTTGATGTCGGCCGACCGGCAACCGGCCGACTCGTACAAGTCTCGGACACCACCCGCGCTTCCGGCTTCCTCCTGGCCGGTCCCGCTGGCGACATGAGAAATATACGACGGCACGACACCCTCTGGTATGGGCTTCAAGACCCAACGCCCGGTCCGGCCAACAGACCGGTCCCTCCCGGCGAATTCACGGGCCGTCCGGCCCTCGGCGCGCTCAGTCACGACCGGCCGACCCCCCTCGTGCGACACCGTGCCAGAAGGCGATCGCCTCGCCGCGGCTACCGGCATTCAGTTTGGCAAAGATGCGGTTGATGTGGTTCTTCACGGTCTTCTGGCTGATGAAGCAGGCGGCGGCGATCTGCTGATTGGTCATCCCTGACGCGATCAGGTCCATGATCTCCACCTCCCGCTGGCTCAGCTCGGAGTAGAGCCCCTCCGAGGTTCCCGACGCCCGAGGCATCCCCGGGGCTGTCTGCCCATGGGGTGAGTGTGCCATATTCGATTG
Organism: Streptomyces sp. NPDC057307; assembly: GCF_042667665.1. Classification (NCBI taxonomy): domain Bacteria; kingdom Bacillati; phylum Actinomycetota; class Actinomycetes; order Kitasatosporales; family Streptomycetaceae; genus Streptomyces; species Streptomyces sp. NPDC057307. The sequence continues at coordinate 2,743 of NZ_JBHUZM010000025.1, forward strand.
CGAAAGCGAAGATGGCTGTGCAAAACGTTGCGGGTTCAACTCACGTTCACCTGGTGTCGCTTGACGACCAGCAGGTGGGACGTACGGAGGATGCCCATGACCGGCATGTGCGTTTGCAGACGAATGGCTCGGCTGGGCCGGCTGGTAGCCGGGACCGGTGAACGCCGTACCCAGCCCCTCGGGGAGCGCTCCGGCGCCCGGATCCGCCCCGCCGCCGCCCCGCACGCTCGCCAGCAGCGCGCTGGAGGCGGAGTGGGTGAAGTGGGCCCTGCCCTGCTTGATGTCCCGCACGGCGGCCACCAGTTGGTCGGCCGTGAACTCACCGTGGACGAGATAGCCGCCCGCGCCCAGCCGCAACGCCTCATGGACGATCTCGCTCTCGCGGCTGTACGTCATCATCAGGACCGGGGCGAGCCGCACCAGGTGCGGCAGGGCGGAGATCCCGTCGACTCCCGGCATCCGGACGTCCAACAGGACGACGTCCGGGTGGTGTTGCACGGTCTGTTCGTACGCCTGGCGGCCGTCGGCGGCCTCCGCGGCGACCTCGATGTCGTCACGGCCGGACAGCAGGACGGTCAGTCCCGCCCGTACGACCGGATTGTCGTCGGCGATCACGACGCGCAGCGCCGGCGCCGCGGGCATCGGCCCAGGCAGGTCGGGGAATCCTCCGGATGCCGCGGGCGGTGCTGACGTGGGGACTCCGGCGGTGTGCTCCGAGCTGAGCGGTGTGGCGTGCGAGGACGAGTGCTGCGATACGTGCGACTGCTGCGTCCAGTGCTGCCCGGAACTCCGGGAGATGTCGTCCGGCATGGCTGCGGCCTCCTCTCATGGGTGGGGACGGTGGGCGGGTTGCTGTTCCGGGACGGACGTTCTGGGACGGAGGTTCTGGGGTGGAGCTTCTGGGGTGGAGCTTCTGGGGTCGGGTTCAGTTCAGAAGTGGTGCCGGGTGCTGTTGCGGAGGACGGCCCTGGGGCAGTCCCAGGGCCGTGAGTGAGAGTTCCAGCCGTACCTCTGTGCCCTTCGCCGCCCGGCCTCTGCCGATACGGATACGGGCCCCGATCGACGCCGCGCGCTCCACCATGCCGACGAGACCGAAGTGGCCCGCCCGCCTGAGGTCTTCGAGCGAGGTGCCCTCCGGCAGGCCCCGGCCGTCGTCGTACACGCTGATGCGCAGCACGTCGCGGACCACGCCCGCCGATACATCGACGTACGTCGGGTGTGCGTGCCGTTTCGCGTTCTCCATGGCCTCGGTGGCGATGGTCAGGGCGTGCCTGGCGACAGCGTGCGGTATGGGCGGCATCGCCGTCTCGCCGAGCTGCCGGAAGGCCGCCTGGACACCGTGGCGCCGGGTGAAGTCCTCCGTGCGTGAGCGGAGTTCGGCGACGACGTCGACCCCGCCGTCGAGGCCGGACTCCCGGCGCAGGTCGGAGAGGAGTTCGCGGGACTCTGCGGCGGCGCGGCGGGCCGAGCGCGCGACGAGTTCCGCCTGATGCTTGACGGTGAGCGGGTCCATGCGGTCGGCCGTGCTGGCGAGTCCGTCGGCGGCCATCGCCAGACCGTGCAGGGTCTTGGCCACCGAGTCGTGCATCTCTCGGGCGAGCCGGGCCCGTTCCTCCTCGACCGCGCCGGTGACGGCGAGCCGGGCGCGGGCCTCGGTGAGCGCCTGGCTGGCGGTGCCGAAGCCGAGGATGAGGTTGCGCAGGGTGCTGCCGACGGCGCCGGCGATGACGCACAGACCGGGAAGCAGCAGGGCCGAGAACGCCGCGTCGACCTCGGAGTTCACCACGTACGCCGCGCCGATGATCAGCGATTGGAGCACCGCGAAGAACGTGGCTCCACGCCAGCCGTAGACGAGTCCCGCCAGCAGCGGCGTGCAGATGGTGACGTAGGCGAGCGTGGAGTCCGGGGAGGCCGTGACCAGGAGGAGCGACCCGAACAGGGTGTCCGCGGCGAGGAGTACGGGGTGCCGCAGCAGCACGGGCCCGAAGCGCTCCCAGTCACGGAACAGCAGGTACGACACCATGAACGTGACGATGACCGCGGAGGCGACGAGCCAGGTGGCGAGGCCGGCCGCGGTGCGTTCCAGTGCGAAGGGAGACGCGAGCGCGATCATCGCCAGCCGGAAACCGAAGACCTGCCGGCACAGCGCCTGGAGAGCGTTGACCTGAATCGGCAGTGACGGCACATGATCAGGCGCGGTGGTGGTTGAACCGGGTGGTTCGCTGCTGATACCGCCCGTGAGTACTGCGAATCTCGGGGTCATGGGGACTCACCTCCCGCTCGGATGTCGTTGGGCTGCTGCGCTTCGGCCGGCCATCGTCCGATCAGCCGAGAATGTTTCCGAAGTCGACTCCGGAACCGTAGTAGAAGCTGAGGACAATGAGAATCATGGTCGCCGGGAGCATGACCATCGTGACCACGAGAGTCGTCTTGGGCACGGCCTTCGCCGCGTTGCGACGCGCGTTCTGCGAGTCGGTCCGCCGCATGTCGTTGGCGATCTGGATCAGCGTGTCGACGATGGGCGCGCCCAGTTCCTCACCTTGCTGAAGGGCGGTGACGAACATCGAGACCTGGTCGGAGTCGTTGCGCTTGCGCAGATGCTCGAACGCGTCCCGACGGCTCACACCCATGTCCATCTGGCGCAGTGTGATGCGCAGTTCGTCGGACCAGGGTCCCTTGTACTTCTCCGCGACACGGTCCAGGGCCTGCCGGAACCCGAGGCCGGCCGAGACGACGACAGCCAGGACGTCCAGGAAGTCCGGCAGCGTACGTTCGATGTCGTCACGGCGCTTGCGTATGGCGGCGCGGATGATGACGTCGGTCCAGAAGAAGCCGTAGACCAGGGCGAAGATCCCGAGGGGCACCTGACCACGGATCACCAGGGCGAAGCAGGCGAAGCCGCCGAGGAATCCGTAGACCGCGCGCCGGGCCGCGTACCGGTCGACGGTCATACCGCCGGGGTTGCCCGCCATGTCGAGGCGGCGGCGCAGCGCGTCGACGCGCTTGGGTCCCATCATCCGCAGCACGGACGGGGCGTAGCGGATGCCCAGCCGGTCGATGCCGGAGCCCACGGCGGTGGTACGGCTGGCGCCGATCTCCAGGGCCACGGCCAGGTCGCCGGGGAGCTTGGCGTCGGCGCGGTACAGCCGAACGCCTTGGAAGGCGCCGTACACGGCGAGGCCGATGACGGCGGCGAGTAGAAGTCCCATGTCTCGTCTCCCCCTCTCAGACCTGGATCCGGGACATTCGCCGGATGGCGAGATATCCGACCGCGTACAGAGCGAACGCGACGATCGTGCCGACCTGGCCGATCGTGGCCCCGGTCATCTTGTCCAGCGCTCCGGGAGTCATGTTGTTGATGAGCAGCAGGAAGCCGAGACCGATCATGGGCACCGCGAGCGCGGTGACCTGAATCTGCGAGAGCACGGTCTTCACCTCTCGCCGTGTCTCCTTGCGCTCCTCCAGCGTCTCGGTGAGATTTCGCAACGAGGTCACGACCTGTCCACCGGCCCGGCTCGAAAGCACCAGCGTGGTCACGAGCACGACCAGTTCGCGGGAGGGCAGACGGTCCGCGAGTTCGCCGAGCGCGTCGTCCAGTGTGTGGCCGACCGCCAGTTGGTCGGCGACCCTGCGCAGTTCCTCACCCGCGGGGTCGTCCAGTTCCTCGGACGCCATCACCAGGGCGGTACGCATGGCGAGCCCGGCCTGTGTGGCGTTGGCGAGCACACGCGTCAGCTCGGGCAGCTGGTTGATGAAGGCTTCGGTCCGCTTGACCCGCTGCCAGTTCAGGAACGCGTTGCCGCCCCACAGGCCGGCCAGTGCCGCCAGCACCCCGAAGAACGAGGCGAAGATGGCCCCGATGATGAAGTAGAGGCCGAGCAGACCGGCCACCACGTACACGAAGTACTCGCCCGGTGTGAGATCGAGGCCGGTCACCGCGATCTTGCGCTCGATCCGTTTGCCGATGCCGGTCTGGCGCAGGCGACGGTCGAGCCCTCTGAACCGGCGGTTTCGACCGACTGTCGTTATCTGTCCCGTGTGGGACATTCGCTCGACGAGCGCCTCGCGTTGGGCCTTGCCCGACGAGTAGACGTGCACGCCGATGACGGCGAGCACACACGTCAGCAGTGTGATGCCAACCGTCAGGAGCGGAAGATTATCCATGTCGTGCGGGGACCTTCTGGGTGGGCGGCGGGCAGGGACGGGCGTCGGGGGCGGACATCAGGCCGCTGTCTTACGGAGGGCGAGTTCTTCCTCGGACTGTGCGACGCCGAAGGCCGGGGGAATGGGTTCGCTCTTCATGTAGAGCCGCTCGGCGATCCGGCGGGGAATCGGGTAGTACTCGAAGTGGCCCGGGATCCGGCCGTCGGCGGCCATGGGCTGGGCGAGATAGCGGCAGACCGACACGATCCGGTACTCCTCGCGGCCGTGCGAGTCGACGATGGCGATCTCGGTGACGCGTCGGGAGCCGTCGGCGTGCCTGGTCAGCTGGACGATCACATCGACGGCGCTGTTGATCTGGTCCTTGATCGCCACGAAGGGGATCTCGACCTCCGACATGGAGGCCAGGGTCTGCAGTCGCATCAGCGCGTCCTCGGCGCTGTTGGCGTGGACGGTCGCGAGCGAGCCGTCGTGACCGGTGGACATCGCCTGGAGCATGTCGAGCGTCTCACCGCCACGGACCTCACCGACGATGATGCGGTCGGGGCGCATACGCAGGGAGTTGCGGACGAGGTCACGAATGGTGACCTGGCCCTTGCCCTCCACGTTCGAGGGGCGGGTCTCCAGCGTGATCACATGCTTCTGCTGGAGCTGGAGTTCGGCGGAGTCCTCGATGGTGACGATGCGCTCGCCGTCCGGGATCAGCCCGGACAGGGCGTTCAGGAGTGTGGTCTTGCCGGTACCGGTGGCGCCGGAGACGATCACATTGAACTTCGCCCTGACCAGACCGGACAGGAGCATCATCATCTGCTCGTCGAGCGAGCCCAGTCCGATCATCTCCGGCAGGGTGAACGCGCGCGGGAAGCGACGGATGGTGAGGATGGGGCCGCTCAGGGAGAGCGGCGGGATGATGACGTTGACACGCTCGCCGGACGGGAGTCGCGCGTCCACCATCGGATTCGCCTCGTCCACGCGGCGGTTGACGGTGGAGACGATGCGCTCGATGGTCTGCATCAGCTGCTCGTTGGAGGCGAACCGCATCGGCAGCATCTCCAGCCGGCCGCCTCGTTCCACGAAGACCTGCTCGTGGCCGTTCACCATGATTTCGCTGATGGAGGCGTCTTCGAGCAGGGGTTCCAGGATGCCGAGGCCGAGGGCTTCGTCCACGACGCGGCGGATGAGCTGGGAGCGTTCGCCGGAGGAGAGCACGGGGCCCTCGCGGCTGATGATGTGGCCCAGCACCCGTTCGAGCCGTGCCCGGCGCTCGGCGGCGGCGAGGGCGGACATCTCCGCGAGGTCGATCTCTTCGAGGAGCTTGGCCCGGTAGACGCCGACGAGCAGGCTCTCTTCGCTGCGTCCGTTGGTCGGCTCGGGGCTGCTGATGCGCGCCCTCAGGCTCATGTCCTCAACTCCCAGGTGCTGCTGGTGTGGTGCTTGGGTGGTGCGTGCTGTCTCCGCTGTCTCCGCGGATCCGGGTAAGGGACCGGCCGGTCGTGCGTCAGTCCATGGGCATGGTGGTGTCCCTCTTGGCGGTGCCGAGGTCGAACAGTGCCGGGAAGATCGACGGGATCTGCACCTCGGCGGTGACCTTGACGTCGTCGAAGCCCGGGTCACGGTCGAACGTCGTGTCGTTGGCCAGCCAGTCGCTCATCGAGGACTCTCCGACCTGCTCCCAGCCCCCGTCGTACTGCGAGGCCGCGCGGGCCGCCGCACGGGACGCCGTACCTGCCTGCTGGACCGAGTAGGCGGCCAGGCCCAGTTGTATCGCCGCCAGGCCGGCGATGAGCAGGAGGAAGAGGACACCTGCGAACTCGATCGAGGCTTGGCCCTTGTCACGGCTGTCACCGTGCCCGTCGCCAAGCCGTTCGCTGTGCCCGCCGCCAAGCCGTTCGCCCTGCTTGTCGCCAAGCCGTTCGCCAAGCCGTTCGCCGTGCCTGTCGCCGGGTGCGGAGCGCCTGTCACGGAGCATTAGGTTCACCATGTTTCAGCTCTCCCTCACCGCGACGGCGTCACCGGTGACTTCGACGTCGACGTTGAAGCCCGGGAAGAGGACCGGAATCTCGAGCTGGACCTCTGCCTTGACCACGTCGTCGTCCGCCCAGCAGTGGATCTCCCCTATGTCCCACGCCTCCGGAAGGTCCTCGTTCACGGCGGCCGTGCACTCGGCCAGTCGGGTGCCGGGAAGCGCCACGGTCGCCGCGCGTACCGCCTCGTCCGCCGCGTTGCCCGCGAGGGAGAAGGTGTAGCCGACGAGCGCGGCCTGCCAGAGCAGGATCGCCGTGGCCAGGATGATCGGGACCAGGCCGGTGAACTCGACGGCGGTCTGGCCGCGGTCGTCGCGCATCCCTGTCCGGCGCGGGCTCTCGCGGTGCCGCGACACGTCACCGTATGTCCCGGTCACCGCTCCGCCCTCGCTCAGTGCGTCTGTTGCTGGATTGCTCATGGTTCAACGCGCCCCCTGGTCTCGTTGGCCCTGCCGTCCTGCGGTCATCACTTCGATCGTCCGCGTCGCACTCCGACCGAGCCCCGGTCTCCCTTGAACTTCCCCTGTTTCTCCGCGCCTTCGGGAGTTTTCACCAGTCCCAGCTCGCCGGCGAGCCCCCAGAGCGCCTGTTTCACCGTCGACTTGGAGTCCAGGTCCTGCATCCGGCCCGCGTCGACCACCGCGTGCAGCTCCTTGAAGTTCGCCGGGATGACGATCCGCGACACCTTGGTGCTGGTGATCTTCTCGATGAGGGGCGGCTGGATCTCGGTGTTCCGCATGTAGCGGTTCACCACGATCGTCGTCTCCTCGGCCTTGCGGATCTGCAGCCGGTCCCAGAGCTTGACCATGCGCTTGGCCGCCCGCACCGCCACCACGTCGGGCGTGGTCAGCAGCAGGGTGGTGTCGGCCATCTCGATCGCCGCCGCGTTCGCGCTCGTCGTCTGTGTGCCGCAGTCGACGATCACGACCTCGTAGCGGTTGCGCAGGGCGCTGACGATCTGGCGTACGGACCGGTCGTTTATCTCCTCGCCCCGCTCCCCGTCCCCCGGCGCGAGCAGCAGCCCGATGCCGGTGTGGTGGGTGAACACCGCGTCCTGGAGCACGCGGGGCGAGATGTCCTGGATGGTCGCGAGGTCCACGATCGAGCGGCGGAACTGCACGTCCAGGTAGGAGGCGACGTCGCCGGCCTGGAGGTCCAGGTCGGCGAGCGCCACCGTCATGCCCGACGCCTTGGCGGCGAGGGCGAGCTGGACGGCGGCCACCGTCGTACCGACACCGCCCTTCGCCCCGCTCACCGTGACGACGGTGCCGCCGGGGCCGGTGAACACGTCGCCGCCGTGGCCGAGGTGGCGCCGTACGCCCACGGACCAGCCGGCCGCGGCCTGGACGCGCTGGGCGAGTTCCTCGTACGAGAGGGGAAGACCGACCAGTCCACGCGCGCCCGAGTCCATGGCGGCCGAGAAGAGGCCGGGGCTCGCGTCGGCGGTGACCAGAATGACCCCGACCGCGGGGAAGCGGAGGGCTACCTCCCGGATCAGCTCGAGAGCTGGGACGGGACCGATCCGCTCATGGACCAGAACGACTTCCGGCAGTTCGTCGATCGACTCCGCGGCCAGCCTGGCCAGGGTGTCGATCAGCGAGGTCGAGTCACCGACCGGCCCGGCCGGCTCCGCGTCCGGGAGCTGGCTGAGCAGGGTGGTGATGGATCTTGCGGCGTCGGCATCGCCGACGACCGGAAGGATTCTGGTCGTCATTCGTCCCTCACTTGTCCCCTTCGAGGGTGTAGGTGCTCTCCCCGGGGCGCAGCGTGGTGGGGCTGTCGTCGGGAAGCAGGGCGAGGCGTACGTGCTGTGCGAAGGACTCGGCGTAGGCGACCCGCTGGGCGTCCTTGGTCTTCAGGGCGAAGGTGATCGGCACGGCCGAACGGGGACCGGTGCTGCTGCCCCGGTCGTCCTCCTTGGGCTCCAGCGGCGTCAGCGAACCGACGTCGATGACCTTGGCGTTGGGCACGATGATCCGGGACTGTGCGTTGTCGCCCTCGCTCTCGGCGGAGAAGGTGGCGAAGATGTTGACGAGGTCACCCGCGTTGATCTTGCCCGCGACGCCGGTCGCGGCATCGATCATGATCGCGATCTCCTGCTCGTCGTTGGCGAGGGCGGGCCGCTTGACGATCATGTCGTCCTGGAGCAGCGACCCCTTCTTGAGCTGGGTGACCGCGATCTTGCCGTTGACGACGGCGAGGTCGGTGACCGCGTTGTCGGACAGCCAGCGCTTGGGCATCTCTATCTTCTCGAACTGCCCCTCTTCGAGCGCCGTGTACGGAGCGACGTCCGCCTTCAGCCGGTACGCGGGCACCTCGGGTCCGACCTTCGAATTCACGTCGCTGATCACCGAGAGCACGCCGGCGAAGGCGCCGAAGGCGCAGAGGACGGAGAGGAGAAGGAGAATGATGCCGCGGCGTTGCCGTGAATTCATGAGCGGGACAACCTCGTTCGAAGACGTGGGACGAAGACGTGGGACGGGGGCGTAGGACGGGGAGTGACGGGGTGGCTACGGAGACGGGGAGAGCGGTTGTCGTACGGCGGCGCCCGCCGCCCCCGGCCCGTACGAACCGCCTGGCAGGCGGGTTACGACCCGTGGCGGGTGGCCGTTCCCTGGTTCAGGACACCTGAACCGTGCGTTTGGTTCTCGGTCGGGGAGAGCGGTGCGGAACAGAATCCGCAACGATCACCGATGAGTTCGAGACCGCACCAGGAACACACCTCTCGCCGTACGGATGAAACCAGCTGGTAAAGAACGGAGATATCCGGCAGGAACGCGGCGAATTCGATCATCTTGGACGTTCCCCACCAGCGTGGAGAATCCGCGAGGAGTCCCATCTCCTGCACCCCCTGCACCTTCCAGGCCGGCGCCAGTGTCGCGGTCACCCAGTCCGACTGCAACTGCCCCTTGCCGACGAGCAGTTGCGTGCCGAACTCGGGGCCGGTCAGCTCGCCGTTGCCGATCTTGATCAACTGGGGATCGGGGTTGGCGAGGACACCGAACTGCGAGCCCGGCACCCAGGACTTGGCGTGCGACTTGAGGCTGACCGGGACACGGTCGAGTTTGGTGACCGAGTTGAGGAGGGCGCCCGCGTGGATGTAGTGGGAGAGCAGCCGGGCGGCCGACGCGACGACGCCGGCGCTGAAGTCACAGATGGACAACTGCCGTAGCTGCCGGACGAGTACGGCGAGCCCGAGCGGCGGGAGGTCCAGCTTGAGAAGGGCGATACGGTCGCTCTCCAGGACAGACCGGACAGTGTGCAGCCGCTGTTCGTGCGCCACCGGGATGGAGGCGGGGTAGACAGCGACGACATAACCCTGCTGCTCCACCAGGACCTGCATGTCCGCGAGCGCAGCCTCCAGAGGCTGGGCATCGGGCGCCTGCAGCAGGGCCGCCGTGGGCGTCTGCTGGTCGGTGGGAGGCAGCACCAGGTCGTGACTTGTGACTGCTATGGCGGTTGACACCTGGATCCCCGTTCAGCTCGGCCGCCGGAGTTCCGACGGCCGCCGTTCTCTCTCCTGCTGGGTCCTGTCGCTCGGTGTTCGACAGTCGTGGTTGGCGGTCCTGCTCAGCAGTCGTTGTCGAAGTCCTTCGACTACTGCTCAGCACTTTATCCACGACTTAGGGCACAGAGAACACCTCACCGATGTCAGTGGTACTGCGCTCACTTCGTAGGCACCACCAAAATCGGGCGAAGCAGTCAGGCGTTAACCCATGTTTCATTTGAAGTCGAAAGTAGCCGACGCCGGATGCTCCCACCAGTAACTGGTGGGCTTTGGGTCCGGGTTGGGTCCACGGACCCACGCCACCGGGTCCGGCCCGTCCGTACGCTCCGATTCGATTCCGTATACGCGAAAAGTTGCGGTCACCGAGGGGGACGGTCGGATGAGACGGGAACTGGTACGAGGACGACCACAGGGCCGACCACAGGACGGGCCGTACGGCAGGCCGCGGAACCGCCGTCCAGGGGGCGACCGCGGAACCTCCGCCACCGAGTACGTGGGCGTGATCGTGGTCGTCGCGGCCATCGCGGGAGCGATGGTCGGCACCGGTGTGGACGGGACCATCGCCGACCAGTTGAAGTGCCTGGTCACGTTCGGACCGTGCGACCCCGGCGGCGGCAAGCCGAACCAGTCCGCCCCCAAGACCGACGCCGACTACGAGCCGCCGCTCTGCCAGATCTCCTCGATCAGCGACAAGGCGGGCGCCAAGGGCAAGTTGCTGTTCATCGAGTGGGGCGAGGAGTACGGCTTCCAGCAGCAGACCTTCCAGTCCAAGAACGACGTCAACAAGGACGGCAAGGTCGACGACAAGGACCAGCAGGTGATGATGACCTTCACCGACGCCGCGTCCGTCGCCGCCAAGAAGGACTGGAAGCCGGGCGCCAAGGTCGGGAAGTTCGGCTCGGACAAGGTCGAACTCGGTGCCGGGATCAAGGTGACCAACGGGGACACCTGGGTCTTCGACAGCGAGGAGGACGCGGCCAAGTTCCGCGACGACATCGAGGACCTGAAGACGTACGAGCTGGCCAACCGGCACGCCAACTCGCGTGGTGGCGGGCTCGGCAACAGCATCGCCTACTTCTTCAACAGCGGTCCGATGTACGAGGAGGAGCAGCTCCGCAAGCGCATCGACGAGAAGCTCGGCAACCGGCACATCAGCTACGGCAAGGTGGGCCTGGAGGCCAGCGCCGCCGGCGGTATGAAGCTGTCGGCGGGCGACGAGAAGAAGCTCAGCGCGACGCTCGGCGGCAGCTTCAAGTTCTCGCCCGAGGTGACGTGGACCGACAACAACTACCGGAATCTCAAGTCGTACACGTACAGCGCCGCCATCGAGTACACGGGCAAGGTCGGCTACGAGGCCGGGCCCATCAGCGGCGAGTCGAGTGCGACCACGACGCAGACCGGCACCATCACCGTCAGCCACGACAAGACGACCGGTGAGCTGCTGCGCATCGACATGACACGCACCGTCGAGAAGGGCGCCACGAAGGACGGTGTCTCGGTCGGCGGCGACAACGGCAAGAAGGACGACGACAAGCGGGGCGGCAGCGGCAGCGCCAAGGGCACGGACAACGAGACCGGTATCGAGGTCGTCACCAACTCCGTCGTCCTCAAGCCCGGCGCCGAGGGTGCCGAGCAGCGCGCGATCGCCCAGAAATGGCTCGACGGCAGCGGTGACAACGGAGCACCGTTCGCCTACATGTTTGACGACCACGCGCCGACGAAGCGGCCGGGCAACGACGACCCGTTCGGTCAGCTCCTCTTCGACGAGGGCCTCTCCAGCAAGAACACGTACACCGGCCAGACCGAGGCGGCGGAGTACGGGTTCGAGCTGAACCTGGGGCTGAGCTTCGGCTTCTCGGTCTCCACCGAGAAGAAGGAGGAGAACCTCAACGACGCGCAGTTCCTGGGTGCGCCGAAGGGGGAGAACCGCAGTTATGTCCCGTACAGCTACTGTGCGAACTGATCCCGGGGACAGGAGCACACACGCCATGAGCAGCAGGAAGAAGACGAGAGGGACGACGATGGCCAGGCGGACCGGACGGGCGACTGATCCGACCTCGACGGCGTCGGCGACCTCGACCGCGTCCGTATCTGCGCCCGTATCGGCGCCCGTATCGGCGCCCGTATCGGCTCCGCTCGCGGGGCTCGCGGCGCTCCTGCTCCTGCTCCTGGCCGGGTGCGGCTCGGAGGCGGAGAGCGGCGCGGTGCCGGAGGGCTGGGGCACGCTCAAGACCCCGGCGGTCACGGTGGCGCACCCGGCGGCGTTCGAGGCGCAGAGCGCGGGTGAGCGCAGCAAGTACAACGCGGCCGCCGCGACGCTCTCCGACGAGAGCGGGACCATCGGCATGATCACCGTGCAGGTCGACTTCACGGACGCCGACTCGGTGGAGGAGGCGGCGATCGGCGCCGAGGCCGGGGTCGCGCTCGGCTCGACGCTCGGGAGGCAGGAGGAGATCCAGGTCGCCGGCCCGGACGGCGACGAAGAGGCCCGGCGGGTCAACTTCCAATTCACCCAGAAGGATTCAGGCACCGACTCCGGGGCGGGGACCCCGGGAGGGGCACTGGACCCGAAGGCCGGCACGCGGGTCGACGGCGTGATCATCGCGGGCCTCGACGCCGGCGACAAGACGTACGCCGTACGGATCGACGCGGTCAAGGGAAAACTCAGCAAGGGCGACCTGCAGAAAATCATCGACTCGATCACGGTCAATTAGGCGGTCCACAATGGATGTTCCGGGCGGCGATTACCTTTTCTTCGGCGGCATGATTCTGCTTTTCGGCTGGTTGGCAACGCACTACGCGCGTCGCCTTTCGGGCGTGAATCGGGCACTGCGAGCGGGCATTCGGGCAGAGGGCACTTGCGTACGTATCGAGCAGGAGCCGTACAACCGCTCGGACGCACGGCAGCACTTCTTCGCGTTCCGTACGCCGGACGGCCGCCAGATCGAGTTCGAGGATCTGTCGAGCCGGTCGATGCGGGTCGGCGACGTGGTGACGGTGACGTACGACCCGGCGGCTCCGGAGCGCACGGCGACGGTGGCCGGCCGCGGCAACTGGTCGCCGGTGGTGCAGTACGGGTTGCTGGTGGCCGGCTGCGGGCTGGCGGCGGTCGGCTTCGCGGCGGTTCTTCTTTTCACGGTGATCTGAACCGTGGTTCGAACGGTGGTCCGAGAGGGCGGGATTCAGGTTCCCGCCCCCGGACCGACACGCACAAGCACTGATGGAGGCGGTTGGCGATGACGAGGTACGGCTACCCGGGGGCGTCCGTCCAGCGGGAGGAGGGGCGCGGAGCGGCGGTGTTCGCACTCGCGCGCGCCTGGGCGGCCGGCATCGTCGTCCTGCTCCTGACGGAGTACCTGCAGACCACGTTGGTCAACGATCACCTGGCCACCACGGAGAACCTGGAGACCTTCAACGGCAGACTGATGCTGATCCACCTCCCCAACGCGGTGTGCATAGCCCTGGCCACGTGGGCGGCGGGCCGGTTCCACCGCGAGCCGTTCCGCGACTCGACGCTCCAGCACGCGCTGGCGGTCTTCACGGTCGGGGTGGCCGCGCAGGCGCTGAACATGGTGATGCAGTGGCAGGACCTGGAGGCCGAGGGCATCCTGATGTCCAACGCGGTGCTGGTGGTGGGCGTGGTGGCGGGGTACGCGGGGGAACGCCTGCAGGACGAATGAGACGGGTTACGGGTTACGGTTCCCGGTCCATGGCTCGCAGGACGCGGCGAGCCCTTCGATCAGGGACCGCCCGGCCCGTACGGCATCGTGCGCCGCCGTCTCCCAACCAACCTGCTCTGTCAGGTGACGGGGAGGCCCGCGAGGAGCAGTTCGAGGACGTCGGCCTTGCGGGCCGGATGCCGAGGGTCCGGACTGCCGGCGAGGTCAAGCAGGAAGGGCACGCTGTACGCCGTGGCTTCGCACACGACGAACCCCAACTCGCAGACCCGCTCCCCCGATCTTCTCCAGGGCCGCCCGCGCGGTCTCCGCGTCCGTGATGCGCTCGCGGTCGGCGGCCCCGCTCAGTCGAGGGCGTCGATCCAGGCGTCGCCGGGTGGGGGTACGAAGAAGTAGCCGCCGCCGGTGGTGAGAACGTACTTCGCCAGCGCCTCGCCCTCCAAGCGCTTCTGGACGGCCTCGAACCCTTTGGCCAGGTCCCGCTGGAAGCAGCTGAAGATGATGCCGGTGTCGCCGTCGCCGCGGTCGTAGCTGTAGCTGCGACGCACGAGCGTGGGTGGGTTGCGGCGGTCGGGGGCGGCGAGCCGTACGTGCGAGTCGAGCGGCGTCCGCCGGCCCTTCGGATCGGCGGCGAAGTTCGGCTCCTCGGCGGTGGGCGTCCCGTCCAGCCACTTCCCGTCGCGCCGGCGCCCCATGATCCGCTCCTGCTCGGGCACGGAGTCCTTGTCCCACAACTCGGTGGCGAACCGGATGACGCGCACGACGTGATAACTCCCACCGACGGCCCACTCCGGCTCCCCCTGTCCCTCCCGGACGAGGGCCCGGTCGGCGACCTCCCGCTCGGTCTCCGGGTTCCCGAACCCCTCGGTGAAGTGAAAAGGGTTACGGGCAAGCGCCCGACCACCCTCGACCCGACTCTCCGCCCGAAACCCGTCGATGACCCAACGAACGCCCCAACCGGCCTTGACGGCACGAGACTTGACGTTCTCCACGGCTTTCCGCACGGCGTCGGCGTTCTCCCCCGCGACCCGCACGAGGAGGCCGCCGTGCGACTGCGCGGGATCGAGCAGATCACCGGCGAAGGACGGCATCGCTTTCAACTGCCGGGGCGACCGACCCTCTACACCCTCGAACAACGACGCCCCCAACCCAAACCCCACGACAGTGTCGCCTCCACCGGCCGACCGCGCCTGCCCAACGAACGCCCCTACCGCACGCCCCGCTTCCCCACTGGGTCGCTCCCGATCAAGGACAACGAACCCCACCCGACCTTCTGGTTGTTGCGCTCCCAGTGCGAACACCGCACCACTGGCTTCGCTTGAACCGGATGTCCCGCCCTCCTCCGATGCCTGGCCTCCTGGACAGCCAGAGACCACACTCACGCCCAAAACAGCCAGACCCACCGCAGACCCCGAAACCACCAACGACCTGCGCCGCACAACATGCTCCTCATTCAATGAACCTCACCGAGACTGTCAATGCCCCCAGAAACCAAATTAAAGCGCACCTGTGCGAAATCCTTCCACATCAGACCACTCCCACACCGCAACACCTTCCAATTCTCGAACCACCTCCCATACCCGATCCACGGATCCACCCAAGGGGATATCGATCGCCACATGGCGATCTCCGCTCCATTCCATCTTAAGGCCAACATCGCGAACAGCAGAAATCACGCTCTCTTTCGCCGCAAGGAATCTACCAGGAGGAGCTGACGGGGGAAAGAAAATTCGAAATATGCGATTCCCAGAGGCTTGAACAACTTCACTAATTACTTTGGCCTCCACGTCCAGTGAAACAATGTCCCCCATCGCTAGCCCGTAAACCCTGAACGGCAGGCAGCAAACTTCATACCGCCCATCACCCAGAGGGCGCAGCCAAATTTGCTCCATCTGATCGCGAAACCCGAAAGGGCTCAGATCGACCATCGCAATATAGGCCGGATCGGGCCTGACGGCCGGTTCATCATGAACGATGAAGCTGACTTGCGAGCTCATTGGCTACCTCTCCGGGGCGAATGCCAACCCACCCGGCACCACGAGCCGGATGGGTTGGCATACAGAGATTGCGATTACCTCTTGATGTGGGGCGGCCAATGCGGTGGCGGCCACGGCCCAGTGTAGCTCGCCGGCGGAGTCAAGGGAGCCCCGTAGTCACTCTTTGAACTATTGCAGCGTTTGCACGCGGGGGTCGTATTCGCGTCGGTCAGATCACCTCCACGAATACGCGGCTGGACATGATCCACTGCTTGAGCTGGGTTTGTTCTGCAGTAGGAACACAACGGCGTAGGTAGACTTGGATTTCTGTTAACTCCGATGTTGTAGTCAGCGAGCATATTCCTGGGAATTCTTTTACTCGCCCCTGCCCCTCCACTCGACCCAACCGGTATATCGTAAATCGGCTCACCATTCAGACCGCAGCCGGTCGGCCTATTTATATTGTGTACCAGGACCGGGGTCCTGCCCGCCACCACATAGTAGGTGTGGATGTCGTCAACGGTGAGGTTGTAGACCGTCGTTGACTTGGTGTGGTGGGTAACGGCGGTGATTTGGACCCAGGTGCCGGTGCTGGTCTGGAGCCATTGGCCGGTGGTGAGTTCGTCGGCTTCGATCCAGCGGCCGAGAGCGGGGACCCAGAAGGGGTGGCCGTCAGTGGCGGTGAGGGTGCTGGTCTTGCCGTCCGCCAGGGTGATGTCGACCAATTGTTTGTCGCCCGCGCCCTTGATCAGAGCCGTTACCGGACGCGGGCCTGATTCGCCCGTTTCTGGGTCGGTGGCCTGGACCTCGTCGCCGATCTGGATGTCCTTGATCGGTTTGCGGGTGCCGTCCGCGAGAAGGACCGGGGTGTCGGCCGTGAAGCTGTTCTTGGGGATAGTCAGACAGGAACCCCCGCGGGACAACCACTTGCCGCCGAGCATTCCTTCTGCGCATCCCAGCGCCGCCGACGTCCCGACCTGCCCCCAGTTGACCTTCCGGCCCGAGAGGCGTTGGCCCAGCCAGTCCAGGCCCGCTTCTCCCAGGCCGCCGATCACGCAGCCGGCCAGCATCGGGCTGTTGCCCGACGGGTCCGTGTATGTCGTCGGGGAGCTGAGCGCGTACTGGTAGAGGTTCGTGCCGCCCGCGTAGCCGATCGGGTCCTGGGAGATGAAACGGCCGGACTCGGGGTCGTAGTAGCGGTTGCGGTAGTACAGCAGGCCCGTGCCGTCCGACTCGCGGCCCGTGAAGGTGTACGGGTTCGTCGATGCCGAACCGGACGTCGTCGGCTGGCCGTACGGGTCGTACGTGTAGCTCGTCGCGACCGTGCCGTCCGCGTTCGCCAGGCCCACCACCGTGCCCAGCGCGTCCGTCAGGTAGACCTGCGTCGCACCGTTCTCCGTACGCGTCAGGTATTCGTCCAGGCCCGACGTGGCCACCGTTGCCGAGGTCGTGCCCGAACCGGTCTGTTCCACCAGCGGGTTCGAGCCGTCGGTCAGGTACTTCTGGGTGGTGTCGCCCAGCTTCTTCGAGCTGCGGATGCCCAGCGGGTCGTAGGTGAACTGGCCGGCCGGACCGTCCGTGGCCGACTGCACGCCCGACAGCTGGCCCCGCGCGTTCCAGTCGTACGTACGCTTCCCGTCCGACTTCAGCTGTCCGTCCGCGTCGTACGTGAACGAACGGCCTCCCAAGGACGTGACCCGGTTGTCCTTGCCGAACACCGCGTCCGTCTCCGCCGCCGGGAGCGCGACGGAGGCCAGGCTGCCGGTCAGGCCCGTCTGGAGGCCCCGGGTGTCGCGGGTGTAGGTGAGGTCGCCGACAGCGGTGGTCCCGCGGGCGTAGTCGATCGCCGAGACCACGCCCGTCTTGTCCAGCGTCGTCGTACGGGTGATGCCGCCCGGCAGGGTCGCCGTCTTCTCCCGGCCCACCGCGTCGAGGCCGAACGTCACCGCCTGCTGGCCCGAGGTGACCGACGTGAGGACGCTGGAGGTGTCGTAGCCGTAGGCCGTCGTGGTCCCGGCCGCCGTCATCTCCTTGCGGCGGTCCGCAGCGTCGTAGTCGTAACCCACCGTCCCCGTCGGGCCGGTCACCGTCTTCAGCCGGTCGTACACGTCGTAGCCGAATGTCTCCGTGCCGGCCTGGGTATCGGTGATCGTCTTCGGGAGGTCCACGGCGTCGTACGCGTACGTGGCCGTCGACTCGGCCACACCCGCCGCGTTCACCCCGTACTTGGTGTTCTTCGACCGGCCCAGCAGGTCGTACTCGGCGGTCGCGACCTGGCCCGAGCGGCTCGTCGCCTTAGTCAGCCGGCCCGCCGCGTCGTAGCCGAACAGCGCCTGCGCGCCCAGCGGGTCCGTCACCGACTCCGTGCGGTCCGCGTCGTCGTACGCCCAGCTCGTGCTGTTCTGCCGGGCGTCCGTCAGCGTTGTGAGGTTGCCGTTCTCGTCGTAGTCCAGGGCGGTCGACCGGCCCAGCGGGTCGGTGATCTTCCGCGTCTGGTTCAGCGCGTCGTACGTCAGCGCCGTACGCGAACCCGCCTCGTCCGTCACCACCGTCGGGCGGCCCGCCGCGTCCAGGAACTGGCCGCCGGTACGGCCCTCCGCGTCCTTCGCGGAGACCAACTCGCCGTGGCGGTAGGTGTACTCCGTCACCGCGTCCGACGCGTCCGTGACCGTCTTGATCTGACCGTCCGGTGTATAGGTGACGTCGGTCTGCCGGTCCTCCGGGTCTGTGACCGTACGCAGGTCGCCCGACTCGTCGTACCCGAGGACGGTGGTGTTGCCCAACGCGTCGGTGACGGAGGTGGGTTGGTCGTACGGGCCGTTGTAGACGGCCGTGCCGGACTGGCGTGCCTGTGCCGTTCCCGCCAGCTCCGTCGTGCGGGTGACGTAGCCGTTCGCGTCGTACGTCAACTCCGTACGCCGGCCGTACGGGTCGGTCACCGCGTCGATCCGGTGCTTCGGGCCTCGCTGGTACTGGGTCTCGCGGGCGAGCGCGTTTCCGTATGCCTCGGTGTCCTTGACGCCGTATCCGGCCGCGTCGAACTCGACCCGTCGCACCGAGCCACCCGGCTGCGTCACGCTCGCCGTCGTGATCTTCCCGGTCGTCGGCGTGTACGCGAACGTGTACTTCGCGCCCTCGGTGAGGGTCTGCTCCTTCACCCGCCCGTCCGCGTAGAACGTGTTCGTCATGTACGTGATGCCGCGGGCGTCGATCGCCTTGCTGATCCGGTTCGACGTGCCGTCGTACTCGTACCGGCTGATCTTGCCCGCCGGGTCCGTCACCGTCTCCAGCCGGCCCGCGGTGTCATAGGCGTACGAGGTGGTGCGGCCGGTGTTGTCCTTCGCCGTACTGACGCGGTGCTGGGTGTCGTAGGCCAGCGAGATCCACCGGCCGCCGGACGTGGTGATGCGGGTGATCTCGCCGTTCCTGCCGTCCCGACGAGTCAGCTTGACGGTGTTCCCGTGCCGGTCGCGAATCTCCTTGAGCGCCGCGTACTGCGGGAACACCCATACCGTGCCGTCGCGGAAGGTGAGGTCCCAACCGCCGTTGAAACCCTTCCAGGTGATCTTCGAGCCCTGGAAGTCGGACGAGGTGTCGAGCGGTTCGAACTCCGCGTTGGTCCAGTCGTTCCCGGACGAGGTGCGGGTGAAGTGGGTCTTGCTGCCGCCCGGCAGATACAGATCGACTTCGTCCCACTGCTTCTCGGAGTGCAGGAAGGCGTTGTACGAGAGGTCGCGGCCGATGCCGAACGCCCGCTTCTCCTTGTCGCCCTGCCAGTAGGTGCGCGTGACGTCGGCCGACGCGGTCGAACCGGCGACCGCCAGGTCCGTACGGGAGTCGGTGAGCAGGCCGGTCGACAGCTCGACCGGGTCGCCGGACAGCCAGTCGATGACGTCTTCGATCCAGGTGTCCTCCCACGGGATGAGGTCGGCGATGTTGAACATCGCGCCGTGGAAGGCCCACACCCGGGTCTTCTCGTCGGGCACGACCTGGCGGCCGTCCGCGGACACCTTGCCGTGGCCGTAGACGTACCAGCCCTTCTTCTTCGGGTCGTAGTCCTGGAACTTGACCCGGGTCCCGGGGGCCTCACGCGTGTAGTTCGGGTAGATGATCTGCGCGCCCTCGGGGAAGACGTACGTGCCACCCGGCTGGACGGTGAAGTACACCGGGACGATGCCGCTCGAAGGCAGCGGGAACGGCGGCCGGTCGATCGGGATCGCCGTGATGCCCAGCTCCGTGACCGGCTTCCCCTTCTCGTCGCGGACCACCGAGCCCTTCGGGATACGGACTTCGAGCCCGGGGATCTTCGGCGTCTTCAGGACGACGTCGGCCTTCGCCGGAGCCGCGAACCTCACCGTGTTCTTCGTGTCCAGCGGCGTCATCCACACCGGGAAGCCGAGATCGACCGTCCGGCCCGTCTTCGGCGTGATCTTGATGTCGTAACGCCCGTACTGACGCTTGGAGTTGTTCGCGCTCGCGCCGTCGACCACCAGCGTCGTCGCGGTGTCGGCGATGCCGCTCAGCAGGAACCTGCCGCGCGCGTCCGTCCTCGCCGACTTCTTGCCGACGGACACCGCGACCTTCGCCAGCGGCTTGCCGTCGAGCTTGAGGACGCGGCCGGTCAGGGCGGTGGTCTTGGGCGGGGCACGGAGCGCGACCGCGCCCTTGGGGGCGTCGCCGCGCCGGGTCAGCCAGTCGTAGCCGGCGAGGTTGCCCTTGTCCGGCTGCCAGGCGTCCGGACCGCTCGGCGTGACGCGGGCGGCGGAGGGCGTGGAGTCGGTCTTCGGTTCGTCCGCCGACCGGTCGGAGGCGTCCGCGCCGGCGACGGCCGCGGCCGCGGCCGCGGTCAGTCCGAGGGTGTACGTGCCTGTCTTCAGGGTGTTGGGGTCGACCGTGAGCGTGTAGGCGCCGGTGGCGGTGAGCGTTGGCAGGGCGTACGTGACGGCGGTCGCGCTCATCGAGCGCGCGTCGACCAGCCACTTATGCCAGGACTCGCCTCACAGTGCCCTCCCCAGAGCAACACACCGAGCCCACAAGGGACTCACAATGCCCACACTCCCCATGCGGACGGTCACAAGTTACACACAACTGGTCACCGCCGCGCGGGAATTGATCACGTGAATTGATCAGGTCCCCGTCGATGGCCGGAAACCGACCCGGCCGGACAGACTCCGCCGGTGCCGGAATCTCGCGCCAGAGGTATTGACAACTGGAATGGTCTGGACCATTTTTACGGCCAGGCGGTGGCCACCGTTCCCAACTCGCACCTCCATCCCCAGACCCCCAGCGGAGGCATCAAGTGGAACGCGTATCCGACGGCAGACGCAGACCCGGACGCAGACCCGGACTCAGCGCCCGATCCGGAGTCCGAGCCGGAGCACGGCACCCTCTCGGAGGGCGCGCGCGGAGCTGGCTGGGCGGGGTGGTGGCCGTCATGGCCGCCGGGGCCCTGAGTGTGGGCGGGATGGGCGGTGTCGCGCAGGCCGCCGACATCAATGTCGCCAAGAACGCCGGCTTCGAGTCCGGGCTCGCCAACTGGAGCTGTACCGGCGGGAGCGGGGCCGTCGTGGGGTCTCCCGTACGGAGCGGGGCAGGCGCGCTGAAGGGGACGCCCGCCGGGCAGGACAACGCGAAGTGCTCGCAGTCCGTCGCCGTGCAGCCCAACTCGACCTACACGCTGAGCGCGTGGGTGCAGGGCGGGTACGCGTATCTCGGGGCCAGTGGCACCGGGACGACCGACGTGTCGACCTGGACGCCCGGCGAGAGCGGCTGGAAGCAGCTCACCACGACCTTCAGGACCGGCGCGTCGACGCGTGCGGTGACCGTGTACACGCACGGCTGGTACGGGCAGAGCGCGTACGTGGTCGACGACCTGTCCGTCTTCGGGCCGGACGGCGGCGGGGGCAGCGACCCGGATCCCGACCCGCAGGCCCCGGGGACTCCCGCCGGGCTCGGGGTCGGTGCCGTGACCGCGTCGTCGGTGGCGCTGAGCTGGAACGCGGTGACCGGCGCGACCGGGTACAACATCTACCGGGACGGCACGAAGGTCCAGACGGCGAGCGGGACTTCGGCGACCGTGACGGGGCTGGCGGCGGCCACCTCGTACCAGTTCCAGGTGTCGGCGACCAACGCCGTCGGCGAGTCCGCGAAGTCGGCGGCCGTCAGCGGGCGGACCTCACCGGGCGGCGGTGACCCGGGCGGGCCCGGCGTACCGAAGCACGCGCTGACCGGGTACTGGCAGAACTTCAACAACGGCGCGACCGTCCAGAAACTCCGGGACGTACAGGCCCAGTTCGACATCATCGCCGTGTCGTTCGCCGACTCGACCACCACGCCCGGCCAGATCGTCTTCAACCTCGACCCGGCCGTCGGCTACTCGGGAGTCGCCGAGTTCAAGTCTGACGTCGCCGCGAAGAAGGCCGCCGGCAAGTCCGTGATCATCTCGGTGGGCGGCGAGAAGGGCAACGTCACGATCAACAGTGACGCCTCGGCGACGGCGTTCGCCAACAGCACCTACGCCCTGATGCAGGAGTACGGCTTCAACGGGGTCGACATCGACCTCGAACACGGCATCAACTCCACCTATCTGACCAAGGCGTTGCGGCAGCTGTCGGCGAAGGCCGGGTCCGGGCTCGTCATCACCATGGCGCCGCAGACCATTGACATGCAGTCGACCGGCAGTGAGTACTTCAAGACGGCGCTCGCCGTGAAGGACATCCTCACCGTCGTCAACATGCAGTACTACAACAGCGGTTCCATGCTCGGCTGCGATGGTCAGGTCTACTCACAGGGCTCCGTCGACTTCCTCACCGCCCTCGCCTGCATCCAGCTCGAAGGCGGCCTCGACCCCTCCCAGGTCGGCATCGGCGTCCCCGCCTCCACCCGTGGCGCGGGCAGCGGCTACGTCTCGCCGACCATCGTCAACAACGCCCTCAACTGCCTCACGCGCGGCACCAATTGCGGCAACTTCAAGCCGTCGAAGACCTACCCGGGTCTGCGCGGCGCGATGACCTGGTCCACCAACTGGGACGCGACGGCCGGCAACGCCTGGTCCAACGCGGTCGGCCCGCACGTCCACGCCCTGCCGTAACAACAGCCCGTAAGGCAAAGGCCCGGAACCCCCACTCACAGACCAGCAGCGCCGCCGCTCCCCCGGCGGCGCTGCTGCGAGCCCGGCCACCGCGCGCCACCGGCCGCCCCACCCGGCCGAAAACGGCCCATCCTGTCCAGGCCCTTGACAAGGCCAATGGTCTGGACCAGTTTGTACGTTCAAACGGTGGCCACCGTTAAGCACCTCCCCCACATCTCCCCCCACGGAGGCCATGCAGTGCACACGCTCAAGTTCCTCGCCGTGGCAGGCGTTCTCGCCGCCGGGCTGGCCGTGCCCGCGGCCAACGCCGCCCCCGCTCCCGCCCCGGCCGCCGCACCCGCCGCCGTACCGGCCCACGCCGTCACCGGCTACTGGCAGAACTTCAACAACGGCGCGACCGTCCAGACGCTGGCCGAGGTCCAGGACGAGTACGACATCATCGCCGTCGCGTTCGCGGACGCCACCGCCACACCCGGACAGGTCGACTTCACCCTCGACTCGGCCGGTCTCGGCGGTTACACCGACGACCAGTTCAAGGCCGACGTCGCCGCCAAGCAGGCCGCGGGCAAGTCCGTCGTCATCTCCATCGGCGGCGAGAAGGGCACCGTCGCGATCAACGACGACGCCTCCGCGAACGCCTTCGCCGACTCCGTGTCCGGGCTGATCGACGAGTACGGCTTCGACGGCGTCGACATCGACCTGGAGAACGGCCTCAACTCCACCTATATGACACAGGCGTTGAAGTCGATCGCCGGTCAGGCGGGCGACGGCTTCGTCCTGACGATGGCGCCGCAGACCATCGACATGCAGTCGACGTCCAACGAGTACTTCAAGACGGCGCTCGCCGTGAAGGACATCCTCACCGTCGTCAACATGCAGTACTACAACAGCGGTTCGATGCTCGGCTGCGACGGACAGGTCTACTCACAGGGCTCCGTCGACTTCCTCACCGCCCTCGCCTGCATCCAGCTCGAAGGCGGCCTCGACCCCTCCCAGGTCGGCATCGGCGTCCCCGCCTCGCCGAGCGGCGCGGGCAGCGGCTACGTCGAGCCCGGCATCGTCAACAACGCGCTGGACTGTCTGACCAAGGGCACCAACTGCGGTTCGTTCAAGCCGTCGAAGACCTACCCGGGTCTGCGCGGCGCGATGACCTGGTCCACCAACTGGGACGCGACGGCCGGCGACGCCTGGTCGAACGCGGTCGGCCCGCACGTCCACGCCCTGCCGTAGCAACAGCGTCTCACCACCGGAACCACCCCCCACAGACCGGTGGCGCCGTCGGACTCCGACGGCGCCACCGTGTGTTCCCGAGCCTCTACCAGGGCAGATCCCGCACCTGCTGCACGCACAGGATGACGAACAGCAGCCCGCCCGCCGCCAGCATCACGTTGCTCACGATGCCGTTACGCCATTCCGCGGGCGTACGCGAGGAGTTGAGCAGCCACAGCAGCGTGAGCGCCAGGAACGGCATGAAGAAGGCACCCAGCACGCCGTAGACCACGACCAGCCCGAACGGCTGGTCCAGGAAGAGCAGTCCGATCGGCGGGAAGGTCAGCCAGAGCAGATACGCCCGGAACGGCACCGACCGCTCGCGCGCACCCGAGGCGACCTCCTCGACCGTCCCCTCGCCGACCGCGGCGCCTGTCCTGCGCTCGCGCTGGAAGCGCTCCACGAAGTCCGCGAACATCAGGCTCACGCCGTGCCACACACCCACCAGCGCGCCGAAGGACGTGGCGAAGAAGCCGATCAGGAAGAGCTTCGCCGTCACCACCCCGAAGCGGTCCTCCAGGATCGCACCGAGGTCGATGAGGCCCCGGTCGCCGGTGGTGAGCGCGATCTGCGAGGAGTGCAGCAGCTCGGCACCGATGATCAGCATGGCGACGACGAAGACGCCGGTGGTGAGGTAGGCGACGCGGTTGTCGATCCGCATCACCTTCATCCAGTTGGTGTTGGTCCAGCCCTTGGCGTTGACCCAGTAGCCGTACGCGGCCATGGTGATCGTGCCGCCGACCCCGCCGATCAGGCCGAGGGTGTAGAGCAGCGAGCCGTCCGGCAGTACGGGGGCGAGCCCCGCGAAGGCCGCCCCGAGGTCGGGCGCGACGCGTATCGCGACGTACACGACGATCAGGAACTTCATGCCGATGACGACCGTCATGAACTTCTCGAAGACCAGATACCTGTTGAACCAGACGAACAGCAGCCCCAGCAGACCGAAGACGATCGCCCAGGTCTTGAGGCCGGGGCCGTCGGGGAAGAGCGCGACGATCGGCAGGGCGCTCGACGACATGGCGGTCGCGCCGTAGACGAAGCCCCAGATCACGACGTAGACCGCGAAGTAGACGGTGGTCCACTGGCCGAGGCTGCGCCAGCCCTCGAACAGGGTGCGGCCGGTGGCGAGATGCCAGCGGCCGGCCGCCTCGGCGAGCGAGATCTTGACGACGCAGCCGATGACGGCGGCCCAGAGCAGCGTGTATCCGAACTTGCTGCCCGCGATGAGGGTGGCGACCAGGTCGCCGGCGCCCACACCGGTCGCGGCCACGACGATGCCGGGACCGATGTACCTCCAACTCGACTTGCGCGGACCGGACTTGCTCGCCGCCGTACCGCTTTCGGTGATATCTGCCATGCGTCGACCTCCACACTCGTCCCCATAAGTGACTTGGGTCACCAAAGCGGGACGACGAAGATCGCGCAAGAGGGCCGGCGGTCTCGGTTCCGTTTCCGTCGGGCGGGCGGGCGGGCGATACGGCCTCCGGGGGCGGTACGGCCGCTAGGAGGTCCAGGGGGCCGTACCGTAGGCCGGATTGTCCCGGCGGCCGAGATAGACCTGGAGGACATGACCGAGATCGCGGAACCAGTGGTTCAGCGTCTCGCGGTTACGGGCCTTCACCCCGCACTCGTAGAACTTCCCGCCGGGCAGGACGACGGCCACCATCAGCCGGTGGCCGCCGACGCCCGGTTTGGAGTGGATGCTCTGGATGTCGGCCCACGGGAACTCGGCGCTCTGCCCCTCGAAGTCGAAGGTCACACCGGTCTCGTCGATGACGATGCCGCTGCGGCTGTCGGCGGCGAGGAACTCCGGGTTCACATGCGAAGGCGGCTGCGGCGGCTGCGGATTCGCGTACGGGTTCGCGTACGGGTTCGCCGGCGGAGTCGCGTACGGGTTCGGCTCGGGGTACATGGAGTCGTACCGTACCTAAATCACCAGGCTGAGCAGCGCCGCGACCACGAATCCGGCCACCGACAGGACCGTCTCCAGCACCGTCCACGACTTCAGGGTGTCGCGCTCGGAGATGCCGAAGTACTTGGCCACCATCCAGAAGCCGCCGTCGTTGACGTGCGAGGCGAAGATCGAGCCCGCCGAGATCGCCATGATGATCAGCGCGAGATGGGCCTGCGACATGTCCTGGCCCTCGACCAGCGGTACGACGATGCCCGCCGTGGTGACGATCGCGACCGTCGCCGACCCCTGGGCGACGCGCAGCACGACCGAGATCAGCCACGCCAGCACGATGACCGGCAGACCGACGTCGTTGAAGGTGTCGGCGAGCGCGTCGGCGATGCCGCTGCCCTTGAGTACGGCTCCGAAGACACCGCCCGCGCCGACCACCAGCAGGATGTTGCCGACCGGCTTGAGGGAGGCCGTGGAAACGGTCTCCAGGGACTTGCGGGACCAGCCGCGCCGGATGCCGAGCAGGTAGTACGCGAGCACCAGCGCGATCGTCAGCGCCACGAAGGGGTGGCCGAAGAACTCGACGACCGACCGGAGCGTGCTCGGGTCCAGGGCGATGGAGGAGAACGTCGCCAGCAGGATGAGGATCAGCGGGGTGCCGATGATCGCGAGCACCGTGCCGAGGGCGACCGGCTTCTCGGGCGGGGTGACGCCCGAAGCCTCCTGCTCGGCGGCGACGGCGTTCTTGGCCTCGGCCGCGGCCTCGACCATGTCCTGCGGTACGTCGACGAAGAGGCGCTTTCCGATCCACGCCGCGTAGACCCAGGCGGCGAGCACGGCCGGGACGCCGACGACGACGCCCATCAGGATGACCCAGCCGAGGTCGACGTTGAACAGACCGGCGGCGGCGACGGGACCCGGGTGCGGGGGCAGGAACGCGTGGGTCATGGACAGGCCGGCGAGCAGTGGCATCGCGTACAGCAGGATCGACTTGCCGGAGCGCTTGGCCGCCGCGTACACGATCGGCGCGAGGACGAAGATGCCGACGTCGAAGAAGACCGGGATACCGAAGACGACACCGGTGACGCCCATGGCGAGCGGGGCGCGCTTCTCACCGAAGAGGTTGAGCAGGCGGGTGCTCAACACCTCGGCGCCGCCCGACACTTCGAGGATCGCGCCGAGCATCGTGCCGAGTCCGATGATGATCGCGACATGGCCGAGGATGCCGCCCATGCCGGACTCGATCATCGAGACGGCGGCCGACTTCTGGACCGTACCGAAGAGTTCGGTCACGGACAGTCCGGCGGCGAGGCCGACGGCTATGGAGACGCCGAGGAGGGCGACGAAGGGCTGGAGCCTGACCTTGATGATCAGGACGAGGAGGAGAACGATTCCGAGGACGGCGACGGTCAGCAGACCGGCCGTCCCGTCTATGAGAAGGAGCAGTCCACCGGTGTGGGGCGGAGCCTCGGGGGTGGGGGGAGCTTCGGCGGCGAGCAGCATGAGGGGGGACCTCTGGTTCCGTGCATCAGTGCGTGTGGAGCGGGTTTCGGAGCAGGGGGAATCGCGGCAGGGCGCCCGTGGGGTAAGGGGGAAGAGGCGCCGTGCCGGAGACGTGGAGCGATGAACGGTGGGTTCAGCCGAGTACGGCCAGCGCGTCGATCTCGATGAGCAGCCCGGCGGGCAGGCCGACGTACACGGTCGTACGGGCGGCCGGCGGGTCCTGGAGGTTCTGCTCCTCGAAGTACGTGTTATAGATCTCGTTCATCTCGGCGAAGTGCGCCACGTCCGTGAGGTAGACGCGCAGCATCATCACGTCGTCCCAGCTCGCGCCGCCCGCCTCCAGCACCGACTTGACGTTGGCGAGGGTCTGGAGCGTCTGCTCGCGCAGCGTCGGTCCCGCGACGGTCGGGGCCTCGCCCGGGACGGCCGGGAGGAAGCCGACCTGCCCGGCGACCTGAAGAATGTTGCCCTTGCGGACGCCGTGGGAGAACTTGGCCGGCGGCGCGGCGTGCGTGGCGGGGACGACTGCGGTCTTCGCGCTCTGGTCGCTCATGAGATCTCTTTCTGAAGAACAGAAGGTACGGGTGCCGGTTGGTGCGCGTTGCCCGAGTACTCGCGGCTGATCGCGTCGGCGGTGCGGCGCAACAGCGGGAGCAGGGCGAGGAGTTCGTCGGCGGTGACGACGACATTCGGTGCGGACACCGACATGGCGGCGACGACCCGGCCGTCCGCACCGCGGATCGGGGCCCCGATGCAGTTGATGGACTCCTCGTGACCACCGAGGTCGGTGGCCCACCCCTGTTCGCGTACGGTCGCCAGCTCCTTGAGGAAGGCGGCGGCGTTCGGGATCGAACGGGGGGTGTACATGGGGAAGTCGAGCCGCTCGGCGAGTGCGCGGCGCTCGGCTTCGGACAGGTCGGCGATGAGCAGCTTGGCGACGGCCGCGACGGTGACGGCGACCGGCTTGCCGATCCGGGAGTACATCCGCACCGGATAGCGGCTCTCGACCTTGTCGATGTAGAGGACCTCGCTGTCCTCTATGACGGCGAGATGGACGGTGTGGCCGCACTGTTCGCCCAGCGCCAGGAGGTGCGGGTGCGCGATCTCGCGTACGTCCAGGCTCTCGACGGCCTCCTGGGCGAGCGCGAAGAGGCGGGCGCCGAGGCGGTAGCGCTGGTCCTGCTGGCGGTAGACGAGCCCGTGTTCGTGCAGTGTGCGGAGCAGCCGCAGCGCCGTGGACTTGTGTACGTCGAGCCGCGCGGCGACCTGTCCGAGGTCGGCCGGGCCCTGGGCGAGGAGCGGCAGGATGCTCAGCGCGCGGTCGACGGTCTGGCTCATGAGGTGGGTACCGCTGCTTCCTGTGCCGCTTCCGGAAGTGTCGCGTCGGCCTGCACCGCTCCCGGACGGGTCGCGTCGGCCGCGGCCGTGCCGGAGGCGCCGGTCTCGGACGTCCATCCCGCGCCGAGTCGCAGCGAGCCCCACGCCCGGTCGTCCAGCGCGGCGAGCCGGTCCGCGTGGGCGCGGGCGGCCGGGACGCAGACGTCGCCCGCGTCGGTGAGTACGGCGGCGGCCATCAGGTGCCCGTGGCGGAGCCGGGCCTCGGTCGGCAGGTCCCGGAGGGTCGCGGACAGGAAGCCGGCGGCGAACGCGTCGCCCGCGCCGACGGCCGCGACGACGTCGACGCCGAGGGCGGGCACGGACGTGACGGTGTCCGCCCCGCTGTCGGTGTCCCGTACGAACGCGGTGGCGCCGTCCGCCCCCGCCTTCACCACCAGCACCGCCGGCTCGGGCAGTGCCTCGCGGATCGCCGCCGGGCTGTGCAGGTCCCAGAGCTGCGCTGCCTCGTCGTCGCCGACGAAGACCAGGTCGGCGCCGCGCGCGATCTCCCGCAGCACGTCCGGACCGGAGCCGTCGCGCCAGAGCGCGGGCCGGTGGTTGACGTCGAAGGAGAGCAGCGGGCGGTCCACCCGGCGCCCGGCCAGCTCGCGGATCAGGGCGAGGCAGTCGTCCGAGAGCGCGGCGGTGATGCCGGACAGGTGCAGGACGCGACCGGACCACAGGTCGGCGCGGTCCATCGTCTCCGGGGACATCGCGGAGGCGGCCGAGCCCGCGCGGTAGTAGGCGACCTCGTGGGCGGTGGTGGAGCGGTCGGTGGCCGTACGGAAGTAGATGCCGGTCGGGCGGCCGGCCGCGTCGCGGCGTACGGCGGAGGTGTCGACGCCGTACGCGCCGATGGCCTCCACGAGGTGGTCGCCGAAGCCGTCCGAGCCGACGCGGCTGATCCACTTCACCGTGTGCCCGGCGGCGGCGAGCGCGCAGGCGACGTTGGACTCGGCGCCGCCGATGGTGCGTGTGAAGGCGGGGACGTCGGCGAGGCGGCCGGGGCGCGAGGGCAGGAAGGTGACCATCGACTCGCCGAGGCAGACGACCTCGGCGGCCTCGGGCGGCCCGCCGGGGCTTGTCGGGTCCGCTGCTACCGGTGCGGGCACTCGGGGCTCCTCGTTCGTCAGGTCCGGTGGCCTTCACCGTCCGGGGGCGCCGGGGGCTCATCATTGACCCGGCGACGGCTCGGATGTTAGACAGCGTCAAGCGTTATACGCAATGGGCGTTGCACATGTTGCAACGAGATGGACGCACGACAGAAGCCTGTACGACAGATGGAGGAGACCTTATGACGGTCGGCTACCGGCTCGGCGAAGAGCACCTGAGGAACGAGCGTCTCGACCACCGTTTCAAGGGTCTGCCCCCGGACGCCGACGGGCTCACGGTCGCCGAGCTGGCCGCCGAGCACCGCTCCCTCTTCACCGGCGGTTTCACCACCCCGGTGCTGGCCCTCTCCGCCGAGTCCCTCACCCACAACCTCGCGCTCCTGGAGACGTACTCCGAGCGCCACGGCCTCGCGTTCGCCCCGCACGGCAAGACGTCCATGTCCCCGCAGCTCTTCGCGCGCCAACTCGACTACGGCGCCTGGGGGATCACCGCGGCGCTCCCCCACCAGGTGCGTGTCTACCGGGCGTTCGGCATCCAGCGGATCTTCCTCGCCAACGAGGTCGTGGACGCGGTCGCGCTGCGCTGGCTCTCCGCCGAGCTGGACAGTGACCCGGGCTTCCGCTTCATCTGTTACGTCGACTCCGTGCGCGGCGTCGAGTTGATGGACGAGGCGCTGCGCGCCGCCGGCGCCTCGCGCCCCGTGGACGTCGTCGTGGAGCTGGGCGCGGGCGAGGGGGCGCGGACCGGCGTCCGTAAGGAGGCCGAGTGCGCGCTGGTCGCCGACGCCGTGGCCGCCACCGGCACGCTGCGGCTGGTCGGTGTCGCCGGTTACGAGGGCGAGGTGCCGCACGCCGACAACGAGACGGTACGCGCCTGGCTGCGCCGGCTGACCGCGCTGGCGGCCGAGTTCGACGCGGCGGGCCGGTTCTCCGGGACCGTGGACGAGATCGTGGTGAGCGCGGGCGGCAGCGCGTGGTTCGACGCGGTCGCGGAGGTCTTCGCCGACATCCCGGTGCTGTCCCGCCCCGTACTGAAGCTGTTGCGCTCCGGGGCGTACGTCTCCCACGACGACGGCCACTACAAGCGGCTGACCCCCTTCAACCGGGTCCCGGCCGAGGGCGCGCTCCAGCCGGCCTTCCGGCTCTGGGCGCAGGTGATCTCGCGCCCGTCGCCCGAGCAGGCTTTCGTCAACGCGGGCAAGCGGGACGCGGCGTACGACCTCGACCTGCCGGAGGCGCAGGTGGTGCGGGACGCGCGCACCGGCGAGATCCGTCCGGCGCGCGGCATCACGGTCACCGGCCTGTCGGACCAGCACGGCAAGTTGCACACGTCGCCCGACGCGGTGATCGAGGTCGGCGACTGGGTGGGCTTCGGTCTGTCGCATCCGTGCACGTCGTTCGACAAGTGGCAGCTGATCCCGCTGGCCGACGCGGACGGCACGGTCACCGACTTCGTCCGTACATTCTTCTAGGAGCTTGGGAGCTGCTGGGCCATGGATCTCGTCATACGGGACGTGCGTGTCGTCGACGGCACGGGTCAGGACTCCTACCGGGCGGACGTCGGCGTCACCGACGGCCGTATCGCCGAGATCCGGCGGCACGGGCCGGGCGCGGGCGCGCCCCTGTCCGCCGCCCGTGTCCTGGACGCCGGGGGCCTCGCCCTCGCCCCCGGCTTCATCGACATGCACGCGCACAGCGACCTCGCGCTGCTGCGCGACCCCGACCACTCGGCGAAGGCCGCGCAGGGCGTGACCCTAGAGGTGATCGGCCAGGACGGGCTGTCGTACGCCCCTGTCGACGACGCCACGCTCGCCGAGGTCCGCAGGGCGATCACCGGCTGGAACGGCGGCGGGCCGGGTGACACCTCGGTCGACTTCGACTGGCGGACGGTCGGTGAGTATCTGGACCGGCTCGACCACGGCTTCGACGGCCGGGGCATCGCCGTCAACGCGGCCTATCTCGTCCCGCAGGGCACGGTCCGGATGTACGCGGTCGGCCAGGACGACCGCCCGGCGACCGCCGCCGAGCTGGACCGGATGCGGCGGTTGGTCGCCCAGTCGCTGGAGGAGGGCGCCGTCGGGATGTCGTCCGGGCTGACGTACACCCCGGGCATGTACGCGGACGACGCCGAACTCACCGAGCTGTGCCGGGTGGTGGCCCGTTACGACGGCTACTACTGCCCGCACCACCGCAGTTACGGCGCGGGCGCCCTGCGCGCGTACGAGGAGATGGTCGACCTCACCCGTACGGCCGGCTGCGCGCTCCATCTCGCCCACGCCACCATGAACTTCGGCGTGAACAAGGGCAAGGCACCTGATCTGACCGCCCTGTTGGACAAGGCGCTGGACGGTGGGGCCGACATCTCGCTCGACACCTATCCGTACACCCCGGGCTGCACCACACTCGTGGCGATGCTGCCCAGTTGGGCGAGCGCGGGCGGCCAGGACGCGATCCTGGAGCGGCTGCGGGACGCGGCGACGGCGGAGAAGATCCGGCATCACATGGAGGAGATCGGCGCGGACGGCTGCCACGGTGTGCCCATGGAGTGGGACACCATCGAGATCTCCGGCGTCTCGGACCCGGCGCTCATGGCGCATGTCGGCCGGACGATCGCGGAGACGGCGCGGCGGCGCGGCGAGAGCGGCTGGCTGACCGCCCGGAAGCTGCTGATCGACGACCGGCTGGGCTCGACGATCCTCCAGCACGTGGGGCACGAGGAGAACGTGCGGGAGATCATGCGCCACCGCGTGCACACGGGCGGCAGCGACGGCATCCTCCAGGGCGCGAAGCCGCACCCGCGCGCGTACGGCACGTTCCCGCAGTATCTCGGCCGGTACGTGAGGGAGTTGGGCGTCCTGTCACTGGAGGAGTGCGTGGCCCATCTGACCTCCCGCCCGGCGTCCCGCCTCCGCCTCACGGACCGCGGCCTGATCCGCGAGGGCTACCGCGCGGACCTGGTGCTCTTCGACCCGGAGACGGTGGCCGCGGGCTCGACCTTCGCGTCCCCGCGCACCCTGCCGGTGGGGATCCCGCATGTGCTGATCGACGGCCGGTTCGTGATCGAGGACGGGCGGCGCACGGACGTGCTGGCGGGGCGGTCGGTACGCCGTACGCCGTGATGTCCGGGAGTACTCAGGCGGTCGCGATCCGCAGGATCAGCGCGGCGGCGGCCAGGACGAGGAAGACCACCGCCGGCGCGATCGCGTAGTCCTTCGCCCTGACGTGGTAGTACACGCCGCCGGCGAAGTACAGGAAGACGCCGATCGCCGCCGCCGCGCCGAGGAACGGCACCCACAGCCCGACCAGCAGCCCCAGCGCGCCCGCGGCCTTGAGTGAGGCGAGCCGCGGCAGCCAGGAGTCCGGCACGGCGAGCTTCGTCATGTTGGTGGTGATCGCCTCGTGGCGGGTGGCCATGGCGAACGCCGAGGCGCTGAGCGCGGCGGCGAGCAGGATGCCGATGACGGCATAGGCGATGAACACGGGGACCTCTCGGAAGACGTACACGGGGAGTGACCGGACGGTTCCGGTCGTCCCCCACCGTGTACGCACCGGCCGCCCGGAGGAAGGCCGGGCCCAGGCTGGTACCACGAGGGCTACGATCCGCCTCGCGCGCGGGCGTACATTGCGTGGTGTGAGTGACAGCGAGCTTGGCCGGTTCCTCCGGACGCGACGCGAGAGCGTCACCCCCGCCGATGTGGGGCTCCCGGCGGGCAGCCGTCGGCGTACGCCCGGGCTGCGCAGGTCCGAGCTGGCCACGCTCGCCGGGATCAGCGTCGAATACCTCGCCCGGCTGGAGCAGGGTCGGGACCGTCACCCGTCCCCGCAGATCCTGGCCGCGCTCGCCGACGCGCTGCGGCTGTCCGTCGAGGCGCGCGGCGAGCTGATGCATGCCTTCAAGGTGACGAACGGCTCGATCAAGCTCTGCCTCGGCGCCACCCGGCCGCCGGACCGGGAGGTGCGGCCCACGCTGCACGCCCTGCTCGGCCAACTGGAGCCCGCGCCGGCCGTGTTGCTGAACCGGCTGGGCGAGGTGGTCGCCCGCACCGGCGGTTACGAACGCCTCTTCGGCCCCCTCGGTCTGCTCGACGCGCCCGTGCCGAGCCTGCCGCGTTTCCTGTTCACCGATCCCCGGGCCCGCGCCGCGTACCCGGAGTGGGAGCGCGCCGCCGACGAACAGATCGCCCACGTCAGGAACGACTCGCTGCCCGACGACCCGCATCTGGTCGCGCTCGTGGAGGAGCTGACCCTGCTGGCGGGCCCCGAGTTCACCGAGCGCTGGGGGCTGCCCCTGCGCGCGCCCGAGCGCACCGGGGTGCATCGGCTGACGCACCCCGGTGCGGGCGAGCTACGGCTGGCGGACGAGACGCTGGAGCTGCCCGACGGGCAGGGTTTCCGCCTCGTCGTGCACCTGCCGGCCGACGATGCCACGGCCACGGCGCTCGACACGCTCGCGGGCCGCAGGCCGGGCGCGCTGCGAGCCGTCGCCGGGTGATCCCTTACGCCTTGCCGACCCGGTAGACCGACGTCGTACCGCTCACCTCGTTGCCGACCACCAGCAGCGCCTCACCGGTCGGGCTGTCCTTCGCGGCGACGAACAGCACGCCCTCCGGACCCAGGTCCCCCGCCGTACCGGCCTCCGGATCGCCGTCGAAATCACGGGAGTTGACGTATCCGGCGGCCTTCGGGCGGCGCGGGTCGCTCAGGTCGTACGCCGCGATGCCGCCGGGCCGCTCCAGGCCGACGAAGGCGTACGTCGTACCGCGCACCGATCCGGTGGTGATGCCCTCCGGCTCGGGACCCTTGCTGTCGCTGCGGCTGTCGGGGTCGTTCTCGGCGTTGTCGGTGTTGAAGTTCTCCGGGAACGCCTTCGCCGTCAGCTGCTCCAGGTCGTCCCCGGAGTCCCAGACGAGCCGGCCGCGCTCGTCGCGTACGGAGATGGAGCGACCGCCGAGCGAGTTCAGCTCGGTGACCCGGCCCTGGCTGTCGACCGGTGAGGTGCTGGTGATGTTGAGGCGGCCGAGCGCGTCGTCCTTCTGGAGCGCGGCGGCGTCCGGGAACGCCTTCGGGTTCAGCTCGACGTCCTTGACCCGCACCTCCTCGGCGAAGCAGTCCCAGTCGCGGGCGTCGCCCTCGTTGGCGCTGACGGTGTACTCGCCGCGCGAGGAGCCGGAGCGCGCGGTGAAGGCGTGGATCCCGTCGGGCTTGTACAGGCCCTTGACCTGCCAGGTCCGGATGTTCACGCCGTCCTTGTCGGAGGCGTCCAGGCCATTGCCGGGCCTGGAGTGGTCCTTCTCGCCGAGCGGGACGATCTTCTGGACCTCGGCGCGGCGCAGGTCGACGAGCGCGAGCGCGTTGTTCTCCTGGAGGGTGACCCAGGCGGTGCGGCCGTCCTCGGACACGGCCACGTACTCGGGCTCGATGTCCTGGCTGACGGAGGCGTTCGGACCGTAGATCAGTACGCCGTCCCGGGTCAGGTCCTTCTTCTTGCGGTCCCACTTCTCGAAGCCGGCGGTGCGCGCGGTGGCGCGGCGCAGGTCGCCGCCGCGGCCCCGGTCGAGATCGATGACGCTGATCGAGCCGACGGGGTCGGTGCCGGCGGGCTCCTCGCCGCCGGGCGGGCAGTACGAGTCGGGCTCGCCCTCGTTCGCGACGACGACGCGGTCACCCTCCGGGGTGAACGTCACCATGTCGGGCAGGGCGCCGACGCGTACCTCTTTCAGCTTGCGGCCGTCGGAGGCGCGGAAGAACGAGACGGTGCCCCGGTCGGTCTTGGCCCCGGCCTGCTGGGCGACGGCGACCAGGCCGTCGTGGACGCTGACGCTGTTGGCGCCGGGCGTGGCCAACTGGCCGGTCCTGCGGGGCTCGGCGGGGTTCCGGATGTCGAGGATGTCGACGGTGCCGGCCTGCGCGTTGATCGTGAAGACCCGGCGGGTCCGGGCGTCGTACGCGGTGATCTCCGCGCCGCCCTCGTCGTACTTGCCGCTCTCGTAGCGGCCGAGGAGAGTGAGGTCGAGCGTGCCGCCGTGGCTGTCGCCGTGGCCGGGCTTTCCGTGCGAGCCGTGCGAGCCGGTGGCCTGCGCCGACGGCAGCAGTGCGGTGGTGGCGGCCATGACCGTGACGGTGGCCAGGGCGAGGAGTGTGCTGCGCTTCTTCATGAGCGCCCAGCGTTGTGCGCACCCCCGCTGCCCGGGTGAACTGACCGGGCCTCCCAGGTGAACACTGCCTCAACAAAATACGGGCCCGCCGGGCGTCCCGCCGGGCGTCCGTCCGCCCTCCCCGTCTCACACTCCGGACCGACGTGGTCAAAAACACCAGGCGCCTCGCGAAACCCGGTCGTAAGCTCGCCGTCATGCAGGTCATCCAGTCAACCAAGCTCGCCAATGTCTGTTACGAGATCCGGGGTCCCGTCCTCGACGAGGCGATGCGGCTGGAGGCAGCAGGCCACCGCATCCTCAAGCTCAACACCGGGAACCCGGCGGCCTTCGGCTTCGAATGCCCGCCGGAGATCCTGGAGGACGTCCTCCGCAACCTCGGCGACGCGCACGGCTACGGCGACGCGAAGGGTCTGCTGTCCGCGCGGCGCGCGGTGATGCAGCACTACCAGACCAAGGACATCGAGCTGGACGTCGAGGACATCTACCTCGGCAACGGCGTGTCCGAACTGATCCAGATGTCGATGCAGGCGCTGCTCGACGACGGCGACGAGGTCCTCGTACCGGCGCCGGACTATCCGCTGTGGACCGCGTCCGTCTCCCTGGCCGGCGGCACCGCCGTGCACTACCGCTGCGACGAGCAGGCGGAGTGGATGCCGGACCTGGCCGATGTCGAGCGCAGGATCACCGACCGCACCAAGGCGATCGTGATCATCAACCCGAACAACCCGACCGGCGCCGTCTACAGCGACGAGATGCTGCGCGGCCTCACGGAGATCGCGCGCAGGCACAGCCTGATCGTCTGCTCGGACGAGATCTACGACCGGATCCTGTACGACGGCGCGACCCACACCCCGACCGCCGCCATCGCACCCGATCTGCTGACCCTCACCTTCAACGGCCTGTCGAAGAACTACCGCGTCGCCGGTTTCCGCTCCGGCTGGCTGGCGGTCTGCGGCCCGAAGAAGCACGCGACGTCCTACATCGAGGGCCTGACGATCCTGGCCAACATGCGGCTGTGCGCCAACATGCCCTCGCAGCACGCGGTGGCGACGGCGCTGGGCGGCCGGCAGTCGATCGACGACCTCGTCCTGCCGGGCGGACGCATCCTGGAGCAGCGGAACACGGCGTACGACCTGCTGACGCGGATCCCGGGCGTCACCTGCGTGAAGCCGAAGGGCGCGCTCTATCTCTTCCCGCGGCTCGATCCGAAGGTCTACAAGATCAAGGACGACCGGCAGATGGTCCTCGACCTGCTGCAGCGCGAGAAGATCATGGTCGTGCACGGTACGGGCTTCAACTGGCCGGAGCCCGACCACTTCCGGATCGTGACGCTCCCGGCGGCACGGGAGCTGGCGGACGCGGTGACCCGGATCGGGAACTTCCTGGACGGCTACTCGCAGCCGTAGAGCCACCGCCTCGACTGGACTCAACTTTAGACTGATTCCAATGTAGGATGGTCTCCTGACGACGCCGGGAGACCATCCTCATGTACGAGCCGATCCGCACCAAGTCGGTCCACTCGCCGGCCGACGCCGACTTCCCCCACCGCACGCGCGAGGAGGAGCTGGACATCCAGCTCGCCGGCCATCTCGCGGCACTGCTGGCCGTCACCGACGACCTCGGCCTCGACGGTGCGGCGACCCTGATCGCCCACCAGATCACCCGCCTGCGCGGCACCCCACCACCCCGCGGCTCCACCCCGTCCCCCGACTCCCCCGCGCCCCTGCACCACCGCGCGCTGGCCCTGGCGGGCCGAGCACTGGTGGTGGCGGCCTCCCGCGCGGACACGGCGGCGGCCATCCTCGCGGCGGAACGCATGGACGCCCACACGGCGGCGCTCCGAACCCTGGAGAACCACCCGTCCGAGCCGCTGGCGGCGGCCACCCGCTGAGTCGCTGCCTCGGGGGCGGGGTCGTGTGTGCGTCAGATCGGCAGGTTCCAGCCGGGCCCGTCCTCGGCGCCGAGCCACACACGCTGACCGGCGGCCGAAACCGTGATGCCGAATCCCTCCTGGTGGGGTTCGTCGGCGGCCTGCCAGGTCCGCACCGCCCGCTCGACCCGATCCCACAGGTGTACGGGCCCGCGCTGCACGACGGTCCACCCGCCGTTGGGGTCGGGGGTCGTCCGGGCCTGCGAACCGCTGGACACGTCCCAGAGGATCTGCTCCGCCCCCGTTCCCATGCGTTCGGCCGAGGGCGCCGCGAGCGAGCGCCGCCGGACGTCTCGGTAATGCGGGTGCGGCACATGTCGAGGGCGGGGACGAGCGTCGGCTGGACCCGGTCCAGGGCGCTCACTGGGTGGGTGCCTCGGCGAGCGAGAGGCTGTTCCCGTCGGGATCCAGCACGACGACGTGGCGTACGCCGTTGCTGTAGATCTCGACCGGTTCGTGGTCGATCCCGTGTGCGGCGAGTCGGGCCAGGATGTCGTCGAGGTCGTGCACGCCGAGCGTGATCATCGCTCCGCCCACCCGCTCGGCGCGCACGTCCCGGTCGTCAACGACGACCCACGCGTTCTCACCGACCCGCCACAGGTACTCCTCGCCGATGATCTCGTCCGCTGGGCGCCCGAAGAACACCTCGAACCACTCCAGTGCCTTGATCCGGTCACTCACGCACATGACGCTGTACAGGTCCATTCAGTCGCTCCTCAGAGTCGTTTCGGAAGTTGGACCACTCCCGTGACCGAAACTCATCGGGCCCGGCGAGGTGGCGCTTCGAGTCGCTGCCTCGGGGGCAGCCTCGCCACCCGGGCTCGGGCTTTCATGGCGTGGGCTGTCGGACATGAAACCGCCAGTCGGACTACTCACTCATATGAGTGGTGAAGCTTTGGGGCCGGCATCCGGGAAGGGAAACGCTGTCACCCTGAGGTACGAGTCGTTGCTCGTGGACCGGGTCGCGGGGTGGTAGGCACATCGCCCTCCGCACAAGGGAATTCGAGGTCTTCGCATGCCGGAAAGATCCATCATCCACAGCAAGGCCGAGCACTACTACAACGTGTTCCATCACGAGCGCGACGGATGGGTCGGCGAGACCGATGTGTACGCGTGGGTGGGCCGGACCACGCGGGAGTTCGGGCTCGCGCCGGGGACCGTCCCGGCCGACGCGCTGCAGCGATCCCTTCTGGAGTACTGGAAGAGGCTGTTCGTCCCTATGGACACGGACGGGGACGGCGTCGTCTCACGCGACGAATTCCTGGCCGGATTCGTCAGTCTGGAGAACAGGCCGGACGACTACGCGCGGATCGTCACACCGTCCGCCAAGGTCTTCGTGGCCACCGCCGACGTCGACGGAGACGGCGAGCTGGACAAGTCCGAGTTCAAGCGCCTGTTCCAGTCGTCCTTCGCGTTGAGCGACGAGGACATCGACGTGTCGTTCGCCGACATCGACACCGACGGCTCCGGCTCCATCTCGACCGACGAGTTGAGAGCGGCCATTCGCGTGTTCCACAGCAGTGTCGATCCGGACGACCGAGGTCACCGCCTCCTGGGGGCCTTGCGGTCTTGAGCCAGCAGCACCGGGGGGCTCCACCCGTCCCGCATCGAGCCGTGCTCAGGAACGACACCAGGAGCAGGACCGTGACCACTCATCCGCGGACGACCGAGGCCCCGCTGGTGACAGCGCGGGCCAGGCACATCGTGGCCGAGACCGGTGTCCTGGACAATCCGTACTTCCGAACGCTGGTGGACGGAAGCATGTCGCTGGCGGGCTTCCGTACAAGCCAGGAGCAACTCGGTTTCGCCGTAACCTACTTCGCCCGTCCGATGGCCGCGCTGGTGTCCCGCGTCGAGAACCCCGCGGACCGCGTCGGCATCCTGGGCAATGTCGTGGAAGAACACGGCGGATTCCGTCCTCAGGAATTCCATCACGAGACCTTCCGCCGATTTCTGGCCAGCATCGGCAGCGACCCCGTACGGCTGAACGACCTGACGATGATTCCTGCCGTCCACGCGTACAACAGCGTTCTCAGTGCGGTGTGTACGTTGGAGGACCCGCAGGTGGGAATCGCCTGTATGGGGGCGATCGAGTACGCGTTCGCCTCGGTGTCCGCCATCACGGGCGACGCGGCCGTGAACCGCGGTTGGGTCGCTCAGGCCGACCTGACGCACTACGGCGTCCACTCCGAGATCGACGAGCAGCACGCGGAGGACTTCTTCCTGCTGCTGGAACCCCACCACGGGAACCCGGCCGCACGACGCCGAATCGACCAGGGCCTCGGCCTGGGCGCCTACGTGCTGAACCGCCTCTACAGCGATCTCTCCGAACTGGCTCGTTCACAGTAAGGCGGGAGGCCGCATCAGGTTCATCACGCCGGTCGGCGCGGGATCCTGACGACACACCGAGGCCCCCGGAGCCGTGAGGGATGGGCTCCGGGGGCTGTTCTCGGAGGGTGGTCAGGGGTGCCCGAAGGGCGGTGGTCAGGACAGGCGGGCCACCAACGCCTCGTACTCCGCCCACAGTTCCGGCGGCGTGTGCGTGCCGAAGGTGTTCAGGTGGGCCGGGACCAGGGACGCCTCCTCGCGCCAGACCTCCTTGTCGACCGTGAGCAGGAAGTCCAGGTCCGCGTCCGAGAGGTCGAGGCCGGCCGTGTCCAGGGCGCCCTTCGCCGGGAGGATGCCGATCGGGGAATCGACGCCCTCGCCCTCGCCCTCCAGGCGCTCCACGATCCACTTCAGTACGCGGCCGTTCTCGCCGAAGCCGGGCCAGACGAACTTGCCCGCCTCGTTCTTGCGGAACCAGTTGACGTAGTAGATCTTCGGGAGCTTGGACTCCTCACCACGGGCCGCCGCCGTGGCGCCGATCTTGACCCAGTGGGCCATGTAGTCGCCCATGTTGTAGCCGCAGAACGGCAGCATCGCGAAGGGGTCGCGGCGCAGCTCGCCCACCTTGCCCTCGGCGGCGGCGGTCTTCTCGGAGGCGACGTTCGCGCCGAGGAAGACGCCGTGCTGCCAGTTGAACGACTCCGTCACCAGCGGTACGGCGGAGGCGCGCCGTCCGCCGAAGAGGATCGCCGAGATCGGGACGCCCTTGGGGTCCTCCCACTCGGGCGCGATGATCGGGCACTGGCCGGCCGGCACGGTGAAGCGGGCGTTGGGGTGGGCGGCCGGGGTCCCGGACTCCGGGGTCCAGTCGTTGCCCTTCCAGTCCGTGAGGTGCGCGGGCGGCTCCTCGGTCATGCCCTCCCACCACACGTCGCCGTCGTCGGTGAGCGCGACGTTCGTGAAGACGGAGTTGCCCCACATCGTCTTCATGGCATTGGCGTTGGTGTGCTCACCGGTGCCGGGCGCGACGCCGAAGAAGCCCGCCTCCGGGTTGATCGCGTAGAGCCTGCCGTCCTCGCCGAACCGCATCCACGCGATGTCGTCGCCGATCGTCTCGACGGTCCAGCCGGAGATGGTGGGCTCCAGCATGGCGAGGTTGGTCTTGCCGCAGGCCGAAGGGAAGGCGGCGGCCACGTACTTGGACTCCCCGCGCGGCGGCGTGAGCTTGAGGATCAGCATGTGCT
This sequence comes from Streptomyces sp. NPDC057307, assembly GCF_042667665.1. NCBI lineage: Bacteria > Bacillati > Actinomycetota > Actinomycetes > Kitasatosporales > Streptomycetaceae > Streptomyces > Streptomyces sp. NPDC057307. The sequence continues at coordinate 44,000 of NZ_JBHUZM010000025.1, forward strand.
CGGCGAGCCAGCCCTCGTCGCGTGCCATGACGGAGGCGATGCGCAGCGCGTAACACTTCTTGCCCAGCAGCGCGTTGCCGCCGTATCCGGAGCCGTACGACCAGATCTCGCGGTCCTCGGGGAAGTGCGAGATGTACTTGGTGGTGTTGCAAGGCCACGGCACGTCGGTCTCGCCGGGGGCGAGCGGCGCACCCAGCGTGTGGACGGCCTTGACGAAGAAGCCGTCGTCGCCGAGTTCGTCCAGGACGTGCTGTCCCATGCGGGTCATGGTGCGCATGGAGGCCGCGACATACGCGGAGTCGGTGATCTCGACGCCGATCGCGGAGAGCGGCGAGCCGACCGGGCCCATGCAGAACGGGACGACGTACATGGTCCGGCCGCGCATCGAGCCGCGGAAGACGCCCTGCTCGCCGGTGAAGATGTCGCGCATCTCCGCCGGGGCCTTCCACTTGTTGGTGGGGCCCGCGTCCTCCTCCTTCTCGGAGCAGATGAACGTGCGGTCCTCGACACGCGCCACGTCGGTGGGGTCGGAGGCCGCGTAGTACGAGTTGGGGCGCTTGATCGGGTCGAGCTTCGTGAACGTGCCCTTCGCCACGAGCTCCCCGCACAGGCGCTCGTACTCGGCCTCCGAGCCGTCGCACCAGATCACCCGGTCCGGCAGGGTGAGAGCCGCGATCTCGTCGACCCAGGTCACCAGCTCCTGGTGACGGGTCGGGGCGGTGGGAGCCACGGGATTGAGGGGGTCTCCGCTGGAAACCTCTGCGTCGCGCGCCACGGTTACTCCTTGATGAGGGTTTGTAGGTGTATGCCCCGTGGGGGCTGCGACCCGGACGCTTCGTTATCGCTCATCCGGTGCCGACCGCACTCATTTGATCATCCGACCCCCGCGCCCATCTGTCCAGAGGGCCGCACACGTGAGCATCGCCACTCCCACCCGTCCCCTGCCGGTGCGCGGGCCGCCTGAAGCAGCCATACCTATCCGGAACCTACGGTCCCGTAGGTAGCATGAGCGCATGACTTCTCCCGCGTCCGACTCGCTCGCGAACCCTCGACAACCCGAAGGGGGACCGACCGAGATCCAGCTGCCGACCCCGGCCAAGCCGATGATGCGCGGCTGGCTGCACATGGGGATGTTCCCGGCCGTCGTGATCGCGGGAGTCGCGCTGATCGCGCTGGCCGAGTCCACCGAGGCGCGGATCGCCTGCGCGATCTTCGTCGCCACGGCCTGTCTGCTCTTCGGCGTCAGCGGCGTTTACCACCGCGGCAATTGGGGCCCGCGGGGCGAAGCCGTACTGCGCCGGCTCGATCACGCCAATATCTTCCTGATCATCGCGGGCACCTACACGCCGCTGACGGTGCTGCTGCTGCCCGACTCGACCGGCCGGACGCTGCTGTGGGCGGTCTGGATCGCGGCGGCGGGAGGTATCGCGTTCCGGGTCTTCTGGGTCGGCGCCCCGCGCTGGCTCTACACCCCCTGCTACATCGCGATGGGCTGGGCCGCCGTCTTCTTCCTGCCGGACTTCCTGCGTACGGGCGGGATCGTCGTCCTCGTCCTGATCGTCGTGGGCGGGCTGCTCTACAGCGCGGGCGGTGTGATCTACGGACTCAAGCGCCCCAATCCGTCACCGCAGTGGTTCGGCTTCCACGAGGTGTTCCACTCGCTCACGCTCGCCGCGTTCGTCGTGCACTACGTCGGGATCTCGCTGGTGGCGTACAGGCAGACCTGACGCCGGCACCGGGCACGGCACTGCTGGGCACCCTGCCGGCCGCCGTGTACACGGACCGGCTCGACGCCTCGGGCTGTGTACACGGACCGGCTCGACGCCCCGGGCCCGCCCGCGTGGACCCGGCCTCCGAGGAGCCCGACGACGTGGTGGGCGCGCCGGAGAATGCCCGACAATAAGCGGCATGACCGCCTCCGCACCCCCCTCCCCCGACGGCGACGCGCGACAGCCCCGACCGGGTCTGCGTGAACGCAAGAAGCTCAAGACCCGCGTCGCGATCCGCGAAGCGATGTACCGGCTCATCGACGAGCAGGGCTACGAGGCGACCACGATCGAACAGATCGCGGCGGCGGCCGAGGTCTCCCCTTCCACCGTCTTCCGCTACTTCCCGACGAAGGAAGACATCGTCCTCACCGACGAGTTCGACCCCGTCATGGAGACGGCGATCCGCGCCCGCCCGGCCGACGAGCCGCCGCTGGAGTCGGTGCGTGTCGTGCTGCGGCACGCCGTCGAGACGATCCTCGTCGACCGGTCCGAGGAGTTCGTCCAGCGCAGCAAGCTGATGCTGGGGATCCCCGCCGTACGGGCCCGGATGACCGAGACCATGGCGGAGACCTCGCTCCCGCTGTCCCGCGCGGTCGCGGACCGCGCGGGGCGTGCGGAGGGCGATCTGGAGGTCCGGGTCTTCACCGCCTCGGTGATGGCGGCGCTGCGGGAGGTGACGATCCACTGGGCCGAGCACGGCCAGAAGGACGATCTGGCCGTGCTCATCGACCGCGGGCTCGACACGCTCAAGGGCGGTCTCACGCTGTAGGACCGGGGGGGGCGGGCCTGCCGGGTCTGCCAACGCGCCTCAGGCGCACGCCCTCCCGTCCCGGTCCGGGTCCAGCCGCAGCGGATCGTCCTTGCCGTTGACCTTCAGCGCGCCGTAGCCGTTGGCGGCGAGCCAGTCGCAGCGCGCCACGGTCACCGTCTCGCGCTTCGTCGCCTTCACCGTCTCCGGGAAGACCGTCGGCACGCACACGTTCGCCGATCCGTAGTGCCGGTCGCAGCCCGAGATCTGTGGACTCACCGGCGCCGAACTCCGCTTCTTCACGGGCTTCTTGGCCGGCTTCGCCAACTCGCCCGCGAAATCGTGGGCATGGGCGGTCGCCGACCTGTCGGCCAGCGCCGCCGGTCCGCTCAGCTTCACCCACTCGGCCACCGACGGCACCCCGTTGGCGTCGACCGCGAAGAGCATGTACCACCCCGGCGGCGCGATGTTCGGATTGCTCGTCACATTCAGATCGACGGTGTTCCCGTCGACCGTCAACGGCAGGTCCACGAAACGCTGGTTGGGATCCGACGAGTGCGTCACCGCCGCCGGCCGGATCAACTCGGCCTTGGCGATGGGCCGGTCGACCGTGATCCGTTGCGTGTCGCCGTAGTTCCACTCCGGGTCGATCAGCGAAGTGATCTCCGGCCGGGGCCCCTTGAAGAGATACGGCGGTGTGTAGAGCGACACCTGGTGGTTCCAGGAGCCGTTGCCCGGGTTGTCGCCCGTCGTCATGACCCGCCCGTCGGGGAGCAGGAACGCCGACGAGTGGTAGCCGCGCGCCTCCGGGTCGGTGGCCACCTTGTCGTACGTCTCCGTCACCGGGTCGAAGACCGACGTGGAGAAGACCGGGTCGGCCCGGTTGTGCAGCCCGCCGCCGGTCTCCAGCACCTTGCCGTCCGGCAGCAGCACCGCGGAGCCGTACATCTTGCCCTGGTCGCCGGTCTGCGGCTGCGGCCCGCCGGGAGCGCCCAGGTCCACGGTGCCCTGCGGCAGCGGCGGTCCGGCCCGGTACTGAGGGTTCGGCTCCTTGAGGTCGATGATGTCGGTGAGCCGGTTCGCGTCCGGGTTGGAGTTGATGTTCCCGCCGCCGATGGTCAGCACCTTCTGGTCCTGGGCCGGGGGCAGGAGGACGCTGGCGGACTGGTCGCGCTCGTCCTTGTTCCGCAGGCCGGGCACGTCCGTGATCGTGTTGGCGTCGTAGTCGTAGACCGAGGCGCCGGTGCCGGGTGTGCCGTTGCCGAAGGTGTGGCTGCCGGTGTAGAAGAGACGGCCGTCCTGCATCAGCACCATCGCCGGGTACAGGCCCCAGTACGACCAGGTCTGGTTGACCTCTCCGGGCGGCAGCCACTTCTCCTCGGCGGCCGACCACCGGTCGGCGGTCACCGAGCCCGACGAGTCCTCGCGCAGCCCGCCGAAGGACAGCACGTCGCCGTTGCCCATGATCGTGGCGGACGGGTACCAGTGCCCGTCGTTCATGTCGTTGGTCCTGCTGTACGTCTCGGTGGCCGGGTCGAAGATGTACGAGTCCTTGTAACCCTGGTAGCCGACGGTGCCGTCCGCCGACGGATAGCCCTTGTTGCCGCTCATCACCAGCACACGGCCGTCGGACAGTTGGACGTGTCCCGAGCAGAACATGTCGTCGGGCGTGGGGATCGTCTCGTACGTCCCGTCCTCGGGGTCGTACACCGCCGAGGTGAAGGTGCCCGCCTCGAACCGCTCCGGGTCGTTGCCGGACCCGGCGATCAGCAGCACCTTGCCGTTGTTGAGGACCACCGAGTGCATGGAACGCACCGGATTCTCCGTCTCCAGCACCTCCCAGCGGCCGTCGCCGCAGTCGGCGGCGGTGCCCGTGCACTCCGGGTCGGGCGGCGGGACGGCGACCTCCTCCATGCCGTAGTCGTCCGTGGTGGCGCTGCCGGTGCCGAAGACGGAGACGCCCCAGCTGATCCGGTCGGTGCCGGGCGGTACGACGGGGGTACGGACCTCCGCGCGCTGGTAACCGGCGCTCAGATCAAGGGTTTTGAGGTCGGTCCAGTACTGCCAGCCGGCCGTGGTGTCGTGCCGGAAGAGCGTGATCGCCGCGTCCGGGGTCGTGGACTTGTACCAGAGGGAGAGGTCGTACTGCTTCGCCGGCTGTACGGCGGGGGCGCACGCGGCCGACTCGGTGACCAGCGCCTTGCGGTCGCCGTCGACCCGCCGGGTCAGCTCGACCTTGAGCGCCTTGGTGCCGCCGTGCGCGTCGGCGACGGTGGTGAAGGTGAAGTCGTTGTCGCCCCAGCCGGACTGCGACCAGCAGTCCGGCATCGCGGCGCCGCCCCCGGCGCCGGGGGTCTCGAAGCCGGGGTTCTTGACGAGGTTGGGGCCGGCGGTGGCGGGCTGCTGGACGCCGACGCTGAGCAGCAGCCCGGCGGTCAGCGACGTGACGGCGAGCAGCGCGGTACGACGGCTGGTACGGCGGCTGCTACGGCGGCCGCTCCGGGCCGGTGGTCTGCGGAACGGGGTCACCGGCTCGTCCTCCCGCTCCGTGCCGGAGAGGTCGCCGCGGAGACCGCGGCTTCGGCGGCGCGGCCACGTGCCCGCCGCCCCCACCGCCCCTTCGGCAGATACACCAGCGTCTCGGTCCCCGCGAACCGCAGCACGAACGTCGCCAGCATCGCCAGCACCGTCGCGGGCATGACCTCCATCCCCAACTCCCTTACGAACAGCGCGATCAGCGGTATCCGCAGCAGCAGATCGGCGTTGGCGAGCACCGCGAAGCGCCCCACCCGGTCCGCCCAGTGCCGGTGGGCCCGCCTGCCGCGGAACAGCAGCAGCTCGATGAGGACGAAGTTCCACGCCACCCCGAACTGGTTGGCGACGATCTCGGCCGGCAGATAGTGCATCCCGGCGCCCGTCAGGCCGTACAGCGCCAGCAGGTTCGGTACGAAGCCGGTGAGCCCGATCAGTCCGAAGGCCACCATCCGGGCCAGGGGCGACGCCGTACGCAGCTCGACGAGGTGCCGCAGGAACCGCATCCCTTCCCTGGCCGTCGACTTGGACTCGCCCGCGAACCGGTCGCGGAAGACGAACGGCACCTCCGCGACCTGCTGCGGCCGGCACCGTACGGCCAGCTCCAGCAGGATCTTGTAGCCCAGCGGGCGCAGCGCGTCCGCCGTGACCGCGCTGCGCCGGATGGCGAAGAAGCCGCTCATCGGGTCGCTGATGCCGCGCAGCGCGCGCGGGAACAGGCCCTTGGTCAGCCAGGTGGCGGCGCGGGAGACGGCGACGCGGTAGCCGCCGGCGAGTCCGGCCCTGCTGCCGCCGTCGACGTACCGGCTGGCGACCACGAGATCGGCGGTCGACCGCTCACCGGCGGCGACCAACTCCGGTACCAGGGACGGCGGATGCTGGAGGTCGGCGTCCATGACGACGATCCATTCGGACCCGGCGGCGCGCAGTCCTTCGACGACCGCGCCGCCGAGGCCGCCGACCGGTTCGTCCCGGTGGATGACGGCGACGGGGAACGGGCAGTCCTGCGCCGCCTCGGCGATCGCCTCCGGGGTGCCGTCCGTGGAGTCGTCCACGAAGAGGACCTCGCACGGCAGCCGGGACGGTACGGACTCCGTCAGCTGCCGCAGCAACTCCCGTACGTTCGCGGCCTCGTTGAAGGTCGGGATGATGACGGTGACGGCGCCGGGCTCGGCGACGGCCGTCGACTCCAGCTCCGCGTCGCCGAGTTCACCGGTCCCTCGGGGAGGGACAGGAAGAATGCTCATCGTTCGCCTCCCGTGGTTTCCGTGGTTTCCGTGGTTTCCGTCGTCTCCGTGGCGCCCGCAGTGTCCACGGTGTCCGCGCCTCCCGCGGTGTCCACGATCCGCCGGATCTCGATCCGGTCCTCGCCGTCCCCGAAGACGGCCACGGCCTTGGAATGGTTGAGCGCGTCGCGGACTCTCGGCAGGTCGGCGGCGTCGCGCCGGACGGTCGGGGACGCCACGACGTAGTCGATGTCGCGCCAGCCGCCGGGCAGCGTCTTCGTCACGGCGGGGTCGAGGTCGACCTTGTAGAACCAGATGGCACCGAGCCCCGGCTGATATCCGGCGTGCACCAGGTCGAGCCACATCGCGTCGTCCACGAGGACGCGGGCGCCGGCCGGGTCGGGCACCTCGGTCTTCATCCATGAAGTGGCGGCCCGGTAAGGGGCGTTGGCGTCGGCGGTCAGGGCGGTGCGGTTGCCGTCGTACCAGCGGGGTGCGACGTACGCGGCGGAGGCCGCCACCAGCACGGCCACCGCCGTCCACCGCACGGCGGTCAGCCCCCGGCGCTCGTCCGGGCGGCGCCCTCGGCGCAGCAGCGCGTGCGTGACACTGGCCGCGCCGCCCGCCAGCATCAGGGCCAGGAACGGCAGCCCCTGGATGACGTACATCGCCGGGAGGTAGCCGGAGGGCCGCAGCGCCATGGCGATCAGGATCGCGACGGCCAGTGCGGGCCCGGCGAGTGCCCGCGCGGTGACGGACCAGCGGATGGTCAGGAGCAGCCAGAGCGCGCCGGCCATGCCGCCGAACAGCAGGACCTTGTCGTAGTAGAGCCAGGACCGGAGCACACCGTGCGAGCCGGTCCCGGCGTCGAGTATGAAGCCGGAGCCGGGCCTGCTCATCTGGTACATGACGCCGTCCCACAGCGACACATGCCCGCCGCCGGGCAGCAACTCGCCCTTGAGCAGGGCGAAGAGGGGGTACGAGAGGCCGATGACCGCGCAGGCGGTGATGGCTCCGGTGACCGCGAACTTACGGGTGTCGGGGTGCCCGTTGCGCCACATCGTCACCAGTACGGCGGGCAGCACGATGAGCATCGTCTCTTTGGTCAGCACCCCGACGGCGGCGGCGAGTCCGGCGGCGAAGTGGTGCCACAGGTGCCGGTTGGGCGACGCCGCGAGGCAGAAGGCGAGGAGCATCCACATCACGGCGATGTTGTCGAGGAAGATCTCCCGTTGCAGCACGACGGAGAGCGGGGAGAGCCCGAACAGCCCCATCGCGAGTCCGGCGGCCCAGCGCGGCAGCCACAGTCGTCGGGCGAGCACGTAGAGCAGTACGGCGCTGGCCGCGCTGACCAGCAGCATCGCGAAGCGCATCGCGCCGACGGTCATCGACTCGGGCGCGATCAGCGACGGCAGCCAGGTGAGCGCGGCTATCTGTATCCAGCCGAGCGGCGGGTGGTCGTACCAGTAGGTGTAGTGGGCGAGTCCGTCGCCCTGCTGGACGGCCCACGCCTGGGCGAGGTAGGTGCCCTCGTCGTCGCTGAGGGTCGGGTAGTGCTGGATGTTCCAGCCCTGGACGGCCATGATCACCAGAAGCAGGGCCGCACAGAGGAGCAGATCGGCGCGTGAGGTACGGAAGCGGACGACGGGCCGTATGAGCAACTGCCGTTTGTCGAGCCGCCGTTGGGCGTCACCGGCGACCGGCCTCGCGGAACTCGGGGAACTCGGGGACGCCGGCGGGCCCGGTGGGCTCGGGGCAGGACTGAGCTGCGCGGGGGCGATGTCGGTGGTCCGGCCGGTGGCCGTCTCCGTCGCCTCCACGGGGAGGGTCGAGGTCACGCGTGGATGTCCTCTCGGGTTTCTCGGGTCTCGTGGGCCCCGCGGGCCTCGTGGCTCTCTCCGGTGAGATGCGCGCCGACATGACTGGTCAGCTCCCAGTCACGGCGGCCACGCTGCTCGCGCCACACGGCACGGACGGCCGCGCCGGCGAGGAGCACCTGGTAGAAGGGGCCGCCGACGACGAGCTTGAGGTAGTGCGTGAAGCGGACCTTGAGTCCGTACTGCCTGCCGAAGTCATGGAGCCCGACCAGCTCGAACACGAAGGTGACCAGCGCGGTGACGGCCGGCAGGAAGGTGATGAAGGCGATCCCGACGGGCACGTCGAGAAAGAGCGCGATGGCCACGTTGAGCGGGATGACGACGCCGGTGATGGCCTGGAAGAAGGGGGTCATCAGGGTGTAGCGGGCGAGCAACCGCTGCCCGCGCGTGGCCAGTTGGCGCCAGTCGTTCTTCCGGTAGACCTGGAGGAAGCCCTGGTTCCAGCGGGTGCGCTGCTTCAGCAGCGACACCAGCGAGCCGGGCGTCTCCTCGCGGGTGACCATGTCGGAGTCGTACGCGACGACGACCTTCTTGCCGATGCTGGAGAGCCGTACGCCCAGGTCGCAGTCCTCGGCGAGGCAGTCCGGGTCCCAGCCGCCCGCGTCGCGCAGCACGTCGGTCCGTACGAAGACGGTGTTGCCGCCCAGCGGGATGAAGCCCTTCTGCGCGTGCAGGTGCAGCCGGCTGCGGAACCAGAAGAAGTACTCCAGGCAGTTGCGCAGGCTGTACCAGCTGGAGTGGAAGTTGATCAGCTGGACGCCGCCCTGCACGACGTCGGCGCCGGTGGAGCGGAAGGCGTGGTCGACATGGGTGAGCAGTTCCGGGTGGACCTGGTCCTCGGCGTCGAAGACCCCGACCACCTCGCCGGTGCAGTAGGGCAGCGCCGTGTTCAGCGCCTTCGGCTTGTTCTTCGAGAGGTGGGTGTCGACGACGACACGGACCCGGGCGGGATCGCGGGCGGCGGCCCGCTCGGCGACCTCCGCGGTCTCGGGGTCGTCGTGCCCGACGATGACGATGATCTCGAAACGGGTGTGGCTGGACTGCAGCAGCCGTTCGATCGTGTGCTCAAGAACCGCCTGTTCATGACGGGCGGGCAGGAGCAGCGAGAACGACCGCGCCGGCCCCCCGTCGGGCCGGTCGAATCGTGTCGCCGCCAGCGTCTCCGGCGTACGCCAGGCGTGCATCTGCCACCACAACGTGAACGCTGCCATCCAGAACAGCGCCAGCGAAACGGCAGCGATGAATACGGACGTGACCACATGGCCCCCCTCGGCCAAGGGTGAACCGCGGCAAGGCCCCCCTGGCCGCCGGTCCCCCCGGTTTCACCCTGTACGCATGCCCCCCATGCGCACTTGTTGCGTGTCCTTCGTGATGAAGATAGGGGGGAAGTGTGACGACAGAGGGCCCAATTCGATGAACTCTCTATTTAAGTCCGGTTTTGCATGCTTCACAGCGGGCCCGAACTGTGCTTGCGGGGCGGTGGTTGCTACGTACGTACGGTGCTACGTACGTACGGTCAACTGCCGCCCAAGTACGTCGGCCTCGGTCGTGGGGGCGGAGCAGACGAAGGCACGGCAGACGTACGCGGCGGGCCGGCCTTCGACCAGCGGGCGCCCGGCGAGCAGGGGGAACTCGGCCTCGTCGTCCGCGTGTTGGCCTTCGCCCACCGCGACGACGGCTCCGGGCGCGGTCCCCAGCAGCGCCGTACGGTGCAGCTCGGCCGTCGCCGCGTCGCCGCGCGGCCCCACCACGGCGACCTCGCGCGGCCCGTCGAGCAGCGCCTCGGCGACGGCGAGGCCCCAGCCGATGAAGCGCGGCGCCCGCGGTCCGAGCGCCTTGACGACGCCGAGAGCGCCCTCGGCCGCGGTGCGGTGGGCCTCCGAGCCGGTGTGGGCGGCGTAACTCAGGAGCGCGCCGGCCGCCGAGGTCCAGCCGGAGGGTGTGGCGTTGTCGGTCGGGTCCTGGGGCCTGCGGATCAGCGGCTCGGCGTCGTGCGCGGTGTCGTACAGCGCCCCGCCCTCGCCGACGAACTGAGCCAGGACGGTGTCGAGCAGGAAGCCGGCGAAGTCCAGCCACACACCCTCGCCGGTCACCGAGGCCAGCGCGAGGAAGCCCTCGGCGACATCGCCGTAGTCCTCCAGCACACCGGCGTTGGCGCCGACGCGGCCGTCCTTGGAGGTACGGGCCAGACGCGCCGTCTCATCCATGTGCACCCGCACCAGCAGGTCCGCGGCCTCGGTCGCGCGTTCGACGAGATCCGGCCGTTCGAAGTAGGCGCCCGTCTCGGCGAGCGCGGCGATCGCGAGGCCGTTCCAGGCGGCGACGACCTTGTCGTCCCGCTCCGGGCGCGGCCGGGTGTCCCGGGCCGCGAACAGCCGCTGCCGCACGGACTCGACCCGGGCGGCGTCCACCACCCCTTCGCCCTGCGGAAGTTGGAGGACGGACGCGCCCTTCTCGAAGGTGCCTTCCTCTGTCACGCCGTAGTAGCGGGCGGCGAACTCCGCGTCGTCCGCGCCGAGTACGTCGGTGAGCTGCTCGGGCGTCCACGCGTAGTACGCGCCCTCGACATGCCTGCCCGACCCGTCGTCACTGTCGGCGTCCAGCGCGGACGCGAACCCGCCCTCGGCGGTGCGCAGCTCACGCACCATGAAGTCGGCGGTCTCCAGCGCCACGCGGCGCGCCAGGTCGGACCCGGTGGCGCGCCACAGCCGCGCGTACGTACGGCACAGCAGCGCGTTGTCGTAGAGCATCTTCTCGAAGTGCGGGACCACCCACTCGCGGTCCACCGAGTACCGGGCGAACCCGCCGCCGAGCTGGTCGTAGATCCCGCCGCGCGCCATCGCCTCACAGGTGTCGGACGCCATCTGAAGCGCGCCCTCGGCCCCCGTACGGGCGTGGTGGCGGAGCAGGAACTCCACGACCATGCTGGCAGGGAATTTGGGCGCGCCGCCGAACCCGCCGTACTTCTCGTCGTAGTCCCGCGTCAGCCCGAGCAGCGCCTGGGCCAGCTCCTCCTCACCGGGAGGGCCCTCGCCCCCGTGCGCGAGCGACCGCCCCGCCAACTCCGCCACGATCCGCCCGGCGACCTCAGCGACCTCGTCCCGCCGCTCGGTCCAGGCGGAGTTGACGCCTTCGAGCACCTGCCGGAAGGACGGCATGCCGTTACGGGGCGCGGGCGGGAAGTACGTACCGAAGTAGAACGGCTCCCCGTCGGCATTCAGAAAGACGGTCATCGGCCACCCGCCCTGCCCCGTCGCCGCCTGCACGGCCTCCATGTAGACGGCATCGACGTCCGGCCGCTCCTCACGGTCGACCTTGACGCTGACGAAGTGTTCGTTGAGGTACGCCGCGGTCGCCTCGTTCTCGAAGGACTCGTGGGCCATGACATGGCACCAGTGGCACGCCGAGTAGCCGACCGACAACAGAACCGGCACATCGCGCCGCCGCGCCTCCGCGAAGGCTTCCGGGCCCCATGGCCACCAGTCGACCGGATTGTCAGCGTGCTGAAGCAGATACGGCGAGGTCACACCAGCCAACCGGTTCATACGCGCCAGCCTCTCACAGCGCCCGGACCGACCGGCAAAACCCTCACAGGCCCGGCTCGCTTGGCCGAATTGCCTTGTGAGCCATCACGTGGTGGGCGGCTTCTTCCCTTCCGAGTCGGGCAGCCCGGCACCTCGAAACAGTAGGCTTGGCGCAGCAGCGCCGGAACTGCCGAGGCCTCTCGAAGGAGGTACACCATGACCGCCGAGATGGTGGCGCCCGCGTGGATGCATACGCAGATCAGCGCGGAACAGTACGACTCCTGGTCCAAGGAGCAGTGCGCCGGCATCGAGATCGTGGACGGGATGGTCGTCGTGAGCCCGAGCGCCTCCAAGCGCCACAACCGGCTGGCCCGCATCCTGGCCAACGCCTTGGACGCCGCCGCGGGCCCGGACTGGAACGCGGACACGGACTTCGACGTCCGCCTGCAGGACGTTCCGCTCACAAACCGCCGTCCTGACGTCATCGTCTACCGGGCGGAGACCATCGACCTCACGCCTACCCGCCCCGAGCACGTACTCCTGGTCGTCGAGGTGGTGTCACCCGGTTCGGAGACCACGGACCGGATCGTGAAGGTGGACCAGTACGCCAAGGCCGGCATCGCCTTCTACTGGCGCGTTGAACAGGCCGCCACCGGTGTCCCGATTGTGTACACCTACGTCCTCGACCCCGCCACCAAGGCGTACAGGGACGGCGAAATGTTCACCGGCGCGATCCAGACTGCTGCGCCCTTCTCCGTCACTGTCGACCTGGGAGCCGTCTGATCGAAGAAGGCACACCACGACCGCCGGAATGGCGGCACCCGCATGGACGAACACCCGGATCCGCGCGGCACAGTAGGGGTGCGGACCGGCGAGAACTGGGGTTCAGCCGGGCGGCGGCCGCTGCTAGGGTCACCGTCAATTGCATCTGCACGTAACGGAGTTGACCACTCCGGAGCATGCCGGCACCGCTCGACCGACCTGTGTTCCAGGTGCCCGCGACCTTGCGCGGTGCGATTCTCGTGCGTGAAATGCGTGGATCTTGGGGGAGATCGAATTGAATCTTGAAGACGTCGCCCTGCAGGGCAAAGAGTACGAACGAGTCATGGCGGGCGACGGCGAGGGATTTCGCTGGCTTCCGTATCTGATGTTCCATTCCAACGCGAGTTTCGACTCACCCGTCGTCCACACCGACGCCGGCGGATTCCGGATCTCCCACGGCCCGAGCGGTCCCCGCTCCTTGATGGGTGATCTGCCCGAGGGGCCGGTGAGCGTGCTGCTCGGCGGCTCCCCGGCGTTCGGCCTCGGTGCGAGCTGTGACGAGGAGACCGTGGCCTCCCATCTCGCGGCTGGCCCCGACTCGGTGCCCTGGCTCAATCTGGCGTGCAGTGGCTTCAACTCCACCCAGGAATTGATCACGTTCCTGTTGCACCGCCATCAACTGCCCGTCATCAAGGACATCGTCGTGATGTCCGGGCTCAACAACCTGGTCCTGGCGGGACTGCCGAAGGCTGACAACGACTACGGACAGTTCTTCTACTCGGGCGAGTTCGCCCGGCGGCTGGGCCTGCCCGAGCTGGAGCAGCCCGAGTCCCTGCTGGACAAACTGGCTAAAACCGCCCGGCGGGTCACCGGGAACCCCGGCGAGCCGGAGGTGAACCGGGTTCCCGAACCCGCCGAGCGGCTGGAACTGGCGGTACGCATCATCGCCCGCGACCTGGACCGGCTGGCGGAGCTGGCCGCGCCCACCGGCGCCCGGATCCACTTCGCGCTCCAGCCCGTGTCCACCTGGACCCGCAAGCCGTACACCGCCGAGGAGCGGCAGCTTCTCCAGGAGCGCGGCGGGGTGTGGGACAAGCTGTTCTCGCTGGTCCTCGACGCGGAGGTGCACGAGGGCTACGGGCCGGCCCTGGAGGCCATGTGCAAGGAGCGCGACATCGCGTTCCTCGACCTGAACAGGTCCCTGGGTTCCGCACCCGCCGCCGACAACTGGCTATTCGTGGACTCTCTCCACCTCACCGATGAGGGCTACCGCACGGTGGCCGACGCGATGAGGTCGGATCTCGACCTCGCCGGCGCGCCCCGACGCCCCTGAGCGATCACCGGGCCTGGCCCGGAGACCGGCGTACGGCTCGTACCCGTACTCCGTACGCGTGTTCCGTACGCGCGTTTCCTTACCGGTGCTCCGTGGCCCCGCCCCGTACGCCCCGCCCGTCTTCCGTACGCCCGCGTGCCGCACGCGCGGCGGCGGTCCCGCACGGACAAGTCAGAGCAGGCTCGAACAAGGGAGTGCGTTGATGTTCCGAAAGATCGCGGATTTCTTCCGGCGCCGCCGCCGGGCGCGCAAGCGCCGCGGTGACAGCACCATCTACCCGATGTCCTGACCGGGAGCAGAGTCACACCGTGTCCTCACCCACCGCCATGTCCCCCTTGGACCACCGTGCCCTCTACACCCGGGCACTCGACCCCGAGGGCCCACTTCCACTGGGCGATGCCCGTGGGGCCCTGCGCGCCGCCCTGGCCGGCCCGGCGCCGCCCGGCCCGTCCCCGTCCCGTGTGCCGGGCACACCGGACGATCTGATCGAGCGGGCCCGGAGCTGGGCCGAGGAGCAGACGCGGCGCTTCCACGAGGTCCTCGACCCGATCGAGGGCGAGGACCGGCCGCCCGCCGTCCGCCGCGTGCTGCTCAACTGCGCCCCGCTCTGTCTGTCCGCCGGGGCCTGGCTCCAGTGGCTGTCGAGCGCCGACAACGCGGAGTCGGAGTGGGCGCTGCGCGTGCTGTCGCTGTACGCCTGCGACGTGGGCGTCGGACTGCCGGACGCCGACCGGGGGGCCTCCTACCGCGCCCTGCTGGGTCGTCACCGACTGGCCGACATCACGCCCGGGATGCGTCTCGCGGGCAGCGAGCAGCTGGAGAGCGCCGGCTTCCGGCTGCCCGGCATGCTGCTCGCCATGAGCCGGTTGCCGGAGCACTTCCTTCCGGAACTGCTCGGCGCCGACCTGTGTCTGCGGGCGGCCGGGCTGCCGCCGCCGCTCGGCGGCCTCGTGGGGCGCGAGGTGGACGGGGACGCGGCGCGGGAACTGGACCTCGGCGCCGCCCGCGCGGGCTGGGCGGAGTCCGGAGTCGACCTCTCGGGCGCAGCCGTACGCGCCCTGCTGGCCCAGCCGCCCCCGGTGGCGGGCGACCGGCCCGGGGAACGGGTGCGGCAGGGCTTCGACTGGGCGCTCGCCGAGCTGTCGTACTGGTCGGACGACCTGCTGGCCCAGCTGGCACTGGGCCGGCACCCGGACTACGACATCTGGCGTCTGATCCGCACCCGGGCCAGACCCGCGTCCGTCTACCACGCCGCGTACCAGTTGGAGGGGCGCCCGCTCGCCGACTGGTTCCAGGACCTGGAGGCCGGCCCGGGGCCGTTCCTGGACGCGCTGGCCCGCAGCCCGCTGGTCCGTCCGGGGCGGCCCGAGAGAAGTCCCCTGGTGAACGGGCTCGTCGGCGAACGGGGTCCGATGTTCCGGGTCTTCACCGAGGACGAGCTGGAGGTGCTGCGGCGGTGGATCGCCCGGCTGCCGGAGCGCGAACGGGCGCGGGCGGCGGACAGCCCCGAGGACGGTGACCGCGCGCTGCACGAGGCACGGCACGGCTGGAACCTTCCCGTCGCGCCCGGCCACCCGGCCGGGGAGACCGCCCGGACCGGTACCGGGTCTCGTACCGGGCCTCGTACCCCGCCCGGCACCCCGCCCGGCACCCCACGCGGCACCTCACCCGCCACCTCGCTCAGCACCGACGAGGCACCGGACCCGACCGCGTTCGATCCGCGCTCGCTGCGGGAGGCGTACCGGGTGCTGCTGAGCCGGCGCGACTCCCCGCGGCTGCGCCGGTTCGCGCTCGCCTACACCGAACGGTGGCTGGCCAGGTCGCGCTATCGGCTCGACCGCGTCGCGGGGCTGCCGCCGACCCTCTGGAACCGTGATTCGGGGCTCCGGGACTGGCTCGGCAGCGCCCACGACGGGCACGCGCGGCGGCTCGACGAGGCCGCGCCGGACCTGCCGTCCCGCGAGGAGCTGATCGAGTCCACCCTCCAGCTCGCCCCGCTGATCATGATCGACGGGGGCTGGCTGCGGGGGTTCACGGACTACCGGCACGCCTCGTCGCCGTACGGCCACTTCCTCTTCCGCACCTACTGGGACGAATTGGGCAACGGCGACCGGGAGTTGAACCACCCCCGCATCTACCGCGCCCTGCTCGCCGAGATGGGCGTGGACCTGCCGCCCACGGACTCCGCCGAGTTCGCCGCGTGGCCGGGCTTCGACGACGAGTCGTTCGCGACCCCGGTGTACTGGCTGTGCGTCAGCCGGTTCCCGCAGACGTTCCTGCCGGAGATCCTGGGGCTGAACCTGGCCATGGAGCTGTCCGGCGTGGGCGGCGGCTACCGCAGCGCCGCGGTGGCGTTGCGGCACTACGGATACAGCAGCCAGTTCGTGGATCTCCACAACACCATCGACAACGTGGCGACCGGCCACTCCGCGTGGGCCGTCGACGCCATCGACAGCTATCTGACCGACCTTCCGCGACTTCTCGGACCGCACCAGCAGGAGGCCGCCTGGGCGCGGCTGCGGGTGGGTTACCGATCGCTGAACCCGCCCGGGGGCCCGGCCGCCAGGCTGTACGCCGCGCTGCGCTCCGGCGGCGGGCGCGGGAGAGCCGCCCGTGTCCCCGGCACGGCCCGAGAGAACAGGTGACCCATGACCGCCGCACTCGGTATCTCCGCCTACTACCACGACAGCGCCGCGGCGCTCGTCGACTCCGGTTCCATCGTGGCCGCCGCCCAGGAGGAGCGGTTCAGCAGGCGCCGTCACGACCCGTCGTTCCCGGCGAACGCGGTCCGCTACTGCCTGACGGAGGCGGGGGCCAAACTCGACGACCTCGACCGGATCGCGTACTACGAGGACCCCGGCCTGAAGTTCCGGCGCGTGTGGTGGACCCAGGTGGGCACCGCCCCGCGCGGCTACGGCACGTTCCGCCGGGTGTTCCCCGAGTGGCTGGCGTGGAAGCGGCGGGCCACCGACACCGTCCGGGAGCAGTTGCGGGGACTGGATCTCGGGGCCGTACCCCCGGTCGTCTACTACCGCCATCACGAGTCGCACGCGGCGTCCGCGTTCCTGCCGAGCCCGTACGAGTCGGCCGCCGTGCTGTGCGTGGACGGGGTGGGCGAGTGGACCACCACCTCCCTGTGGCGCGGCGTCGAGGGGCGGGTCGAGCCGCTGGCCGAGCTGCGCTTCCCGCACTCACTGGGGCTGCTGTACTCGGCGTTCACCTACTTCTGCGGCTTCAAGGTCGACTCCGGCGAGTACAAGCTGATGGGCCTCGCTCCGTACGGGAAACCGACGTACGCGCCGCTGATCAGGGAGCGCCTGGTCGATGTGAAGCCGGATGGGTCCTTCCGGCTCGACACGCGGTACTTCGAGTTCCTGCTCGGGCAGGTCATGACGGGGCGCGCCTTCGAGAAGCTGTTCGACGGGCCGCGCCGCGAGCCGGAGTCCCCGCTCACCGAGCGGGAGTTCGACCTGGCGGCGTCGGTGCAGCAGGTGACCGAGGAGATCATGCTCGGGCTGGCCCGGACGGCGCGGGAGCGCACCGGCGAGTCCCGGCTCTGCCTGGCCGGCGGGGTGGCGCTGAACTGCGTGGCCAACGGCCGCATCGTCGAGGAGGGGATCTTCGACGAGGTCTGGGTGCAGCCCGCGGCGGGCGACGCCGGTGGCGCGCTGGGTGCGGCGATGCTGGCCGCCCCCGAGGCCGGGGGGCGGGCCCATGTGCGGGCGGGGCGTGACGCGATGCGTGGCGCGCGGCTCGGGCCCGGGTTCACCGACGACCGGATCCAGGCGTTCCTGGAGGAGGCCGGTCTGCCCCACACCCGGCTGGAGCCCGAGGAGCTGTCCAGGGAGGTCGCGGCGGAGCTGGCCGAGGGCCGGGTCGTGGGCTGGTTCCAGGACCGTATGGAGTTCGGCCCGCGTGCGCTGGGCTGCCGCTCCATCCTGGGCGACGCGCGTGATCCCGCGATGCAGTCGGCGATGAACCAGAAGATCAAATTCCGGGAGTCGTTCCGCCCGTTCGCGCCGATCGTGCTCGCCGAGGACACCGAGGAGTACTTCCAACTCCGCCAGCCCAGCCCGTACATGCTGCTGGTGGCGCGGTTGGCCGAGGCGCAGCGGCGCGGCGGTCCGGCGGCGGAGGGCAGCGGGGAGGAGGGCGGCGGGGAGGAGGGCGGCGGGGAGGAGGCGAAGGGGCTCGACCGGCTGCGGACGACCCGCTCGGCGATTCCGGCGGTCACGCATGTGGACCTCTCCGCCCGCGTCCAGACGGTGGACCGCGACGGCCACCCGGGCCTGCACCGGCTGCTCTCCGACTTCAAGGCGCTGACCGGGTGCGCGGTGCTGGTGAACACCTCGTTCAATGTCCGCGGCGAGCCGATCGTGGCGACGCCGCAGGACGCGTACCGGTGCTTCATGCGTACGAACATCGACACGCTCGCCCTGGGCGGACTGCTGCTGCGCAAGAGCGAGCAGCCGCAGTGGACGGAGAGCGGGGACTGGCGTGACGAGATCCCGCTCGACTGAGGGGTCCCGCGGCGAGAGACATCCGAGGAAGGCCGAGCACCGCTCGGGAGGACGAAGGAGGAGAGTGCCGATGTCCCGTACACGTCGCCTTGCGGCCGGTGTGCTGGCGCCCGTGGTGTACGTCCTGGTGGTCGTGCCCCTCGGGGTGGGCACCAGGTTGTTCCGTGACCCGCTGCGCCGCAGGCCGGACCGGAGTGCGGCCGGCTACTGGATCGAGACCGGGCGGCCACGGAGCTGACGCGGCCCCGTTCCCGAGTGGTCCACCCGGGTCCCCGCAGGGCGCGCCCTCGCCCCCGTGTGCGAGGGAGCGCCCTGCGGATCTCTCCGCGGGTTTCCGTGTTTCCGTGTGTCGGGGGCGGGAGCGGTCAGCAGCCGCCGCAGTTGTGGTAGGTCACGTCCCAGTGGTTGACCTCGTTGTAGTACACGTTCCCCGAGCCCGACTGCCACTTGCTGCCGCCGATGGACGTGAACGTGCCGGTGATGTAGTTGGTCAGGCAGCTCGACATGGCGAAGTCGAGCTTGTAGCCGTTCCAGTGGCTGTAGGTGCCCGAGGCGTGGCCCGTCTCCGTGCCGCCCGTGACGGTCATCGCGCAGCCGGTGGCGCCCTTGAGGGTGATCGCGCCCTGGATCGTCGCGGAGTTGACCTGGTCGAGGGAGGTACAGGTCGGGTTGTTGCGGTCCGAACAGCCGCCGCTGGAGCGGATGCCGATGCCGGCGTTGCTGAGCTGCGCGGCGGCGGTGCCGTGGCTGAGCTTGGCGAGCGCGCCGACCGGGGCCTTGGCATCGGCGGGGGCGGGGGCGGCCTGGGCCAGGGCGGGGGACGAGAAGAACGCCAGGGCGAGGGCGGCGGCGCCGATCGCGGTGCTTCTGAGGGTCTTGTTCACTGTAATTTCCTCTTCGGTGGGGGACGGTGAGGTCAACTACGCGCGTAGCATGTCCGGTTGCGCCGATCGGCACGGAATCCCCAACTCACCCTGACTGGGCGTCAGTTGAGGCTTGTGTGCGCGGCACTGCCGGTCATGCAGACAAGATTGCACATCTACGCGCGATGCGTAAGACGGAGCGGCAAGTACAACTGGCTCTCCCTACACTCGCGACCATGACGACGATCGACGACCTGGTCCGCCTCGTACCACCGCCCATCGAGCCGGTGGACGCGGCCGGGGACTGGGGGCGGGTCGAGGCCGCGCTGGAGCGTGAACTGCCCGCCGACTTCAAGGCACTTGTCGGTCGCTACGGCCGTGGCCAGTTCGCCGACTTCATCTCACCCCTGCACCCCTTCGGCACGCCCGACCTGCTGATACCCATGGCTCGGCGGCTGCTGGAGCAGGAGGGCCCGTTCCGCGACGCGTACCCCGAGCGGTGCCCGTACTCCTTCTACCCCGAGCCGGGCGGACTGCTGCCGTGGGCCGGGACGGACAACGGGGACAGGCTGTGCTGGCTGACGGCCGGGGAGCCGGACAGCTGGACGGTGGTCGCGTGGAATCCCCGGGGCTGGTACCACTCCGCCCACGAGCAGGGCGCGGTGGGGTTCCTGCACGGGTGGCTGACCGGCCGTATCCACACCCCGGTCTTCGGCGGGCCGGTGGAGCCCACGCCCTGGTTCGATCCGTTCCGCGAACGCGTCCATGTCTATGTCCGGCTGTCCGAGGGGGAGTTGCCGTACGCCGAGCGGCTGCGCGTCCTGCGCGACGCGCTCGCGCCGACGGCCGACCGCGGCTCGTTCAACGAGGCGGCGGAGGAGGACGGCGGCGACGACGACGACATGGACGAGGACGGGGCGCGGCAGGATCACTTCGCCGCGACGGATCTCGACTGGCGGCTGACCTACGAGACCGCGTACGGCCACCAGATCCGTATCGCGTACCCGCCCGGCGACGGAAGGCGCGCACGGGACGCGCTGTTCGACGCGGCGCGGCGCATGGGCTGCGAGGTCCTGTCGACGTCCGCGGACCGGGGCGGTCCGCGGCCGGACGGCTGGGAGTAGCGACGCTCTGCCGGCAGGAGATCTCCGCAGGGCAGAATTCCTCGCTTCCGTCGGCGCCCGGTCCGCAGGGTGGAGGGACCGGCCGAGGTGGGTGAGTGCTCGCCGTCGGGGGCCGGGTGATGGAGGAAGACATGCTCTCGACCGTTCCACGGGGCGCGGCGGAGGCCGGTGCGGGGCCGTTCGACGACCAGATCGCCGGGCGCCTGCAGCACGGCAGGATCCTGGTGCTCGGTGAACAGGTGGACGACGCGATCGCCAACCGGATCTGCGCCCAGTTGCTGCTCCTGTCGCAGGAGGACCCCAAGAGCGACATCGTCCTGATCGTGAACAGCCCGGGTGGTTCCGTCCTCGCCGGGATGGCCATCTACGACACCATGCGGTTCATCCCGAACGACGTCGCGACGCTGGCGATGGGATTCGCCGCCAGCATGGGCCAGTTCCTGCTCTGCGCGGGGACGGCCGGCAAGCGCTACGCCCTGCCGAACGCGCGGATCATGATGCACCAGCCGTCCGGCGGGATCGGCGGGACGGCGGCCGACATCGCCGTACAGGCCGAGAATCTCGCGTACACCAAGCTGACCATGCAGAAGCTGATCGCGGAGCACTGCGGGCAGAGTCTGGAGACGGTCGCGGCCGACCAGCGGCGGGACCGGTGGTTCACGGCGGAGCAGGCGAAGGAGTACGGGTTCGTGGACCGGGTCGTACGGAGCGCGGGCGAGCTGGGCGGCGACACGGCGAGCGGCCTCGGCTTCGGGTTCGGCTTCGGCGCTGCGCGGAAGGGGGCGGCGGCATGAGCGGGCAGTACACCGTCCCCGTCGTCGTCGAGCGGACTCCGAACGGCGAACGCTCCTACGACGTCTTCAGCCGGCTGCTCTCCGAGCGGATCATCTTCCTCGGTACGTCGATCGACGACGGCGTCGCGAACGTGATCATGGCGCAGATGCTCCATCTCGACCACGAGAGCAGCGAGCTGGACATCCATCTCTACATCAACTCCCCCGGCGGCGCGGCCACCGGGCTGACCGCGATCTACGACACGATGCAGTTCGTCCGGGCGGACGTCGCGACCGTCTGTCTCGGCCAGGCGGGCTCCGGCGCCGCCGTACTCCTCGCGGCGGGTGCGCCCGGCAAGCGGACGGCACTCCAGCACTCACGGGTGCTGCTGCACCAGCCGTCCACCCAGGGTCAGGGCGAGGCGGCGGACCTGGAGATCCAGGCGGCGGAGGTGCTGCGGACGCGGGCCGAGATCGAGGACATCCTGGCGCACCACACGGGTCAGAGCGTGGAGCGGCTGCGGGAGGACACCGACCGGGACAAGTACTTCACGGCGGCGCAGGCGAAGGAGTACGGCCTGGTGGACGGCGTGATCACGACCCGCGAACTGGCGGAACGCGGGCGCTGAGCCGACGGTCGGCAGATCGGCGGGTCGACGCGTCGGCCGGTCGACGTACGGTGCGGGGCCCGGCACGGGGGTGCGGACCCCGTACCGTACGCGCGGACTCTCAGGCGGCGAGCAGCGTCAGCGTGGCCTGTCCGCCCCGGCGCCCGGCGTCGCGGCGCGGCTGTCCCCAGTTCGCCGTGCCCGGCGCCCTGGCCGTCACGGAGACCGTCACCGTCGTCGTCGACGTCAGGTCGATGTGCAACGCGCCCACCAGGTCGACGAGTTGCAGCCCGAGCGCCCGGCAGACGGCCGCCAGCACCTCGGACGACGGCTCCTTGCGCCCGCGCTCGATCTCCGACAGATACGGCAGCGAGACCTGCGCCCGGTCGGCGACGTCCCGCAGCGTCCGCCCCTGCCGCAGCCGTGCCCGCCGCAGCGCGGCCCCCACGAGATCGCGCATCAGCGGCTCATCGGCCTTGCTGTCCCGGCCGGGGCCCGGACCGGGAACGGCACGCAGAACGCCTTCACCCATGATTCCTCCGTAGCTGTGGAACGGCACCGGCACCCGGCGTCCCGAGCGTAAGCCGCGGCCCCTCCCCCGGGCCACGCGGCGGACCACCGACCTGCCCCTTTCCGCCGCGGGCGTAACGAAGGCCCCGGGCGGGCAAGACGTACGGGCACACGTACGCATCAGTTCGCGCGCAGGCGCCCGGCGCGGAGCGGCGACATCGGCCGCCGCGGGCCCGGCAGGCCGCCTCGCGCTCGCGCGCCCCACGCAGCACACTGGCGCGGGGCACGCCGAAGCACCGGATGCTCTCGGAGGGGGATGCATATGCGGGACAGCCATCGGGGCGAGGCCGAGAGGTTGTTGGTACGCGCCGTCGAGGAGGAGGTGCGGCGTTCGGGCGGGCGGATCGACGGGAATGTCCTTCTGGCGCGCGGGCGGGGCGCGTTGGAGGCCGTCGCGGAGTCCGCCAAGGACGAGTACGCGCTGTACGAGGCGGCGCTCGACCGGGCCGCCGCCGAACGGCGGACCCTGGGCGAGCGGCTGGGCGGCGGCGCGCTGCGAACGCCCCTGCTGGTGGCGGGCGTTGCCGCCGCCTCCGCCGTCGCCGCCGATGTCGGGCTCGGCACCGGTACCGGCACGGCCGTCGGCACGGGTGTGATCGTCGCGGTCGTCGGTACGGCGACGGGCGTCGCCAAGGTGGCCTCGGCGGGACGCCCGGGCGGCCGTGCCGGGGCGGCGGGGCAGGCGCGGGACGTCGAGCAGTTGCGGCTTCAGTGGCTGACGGCGCTGGAGGTACGCGGCATCCGCCCGTATCTGGACCAGCAGCGCGTCCTGACCCAGGCGACCCGGCGTACGACCAAGAAACCCACCGTCGCACCGCAGTTGCGCGGATCCGACCGCAGCGCCGCCGCGCGCAGGCGCAGCGTGCTTGAGCAGTCCTTCGGTCATCTCCCCTCGTCCGACGGCCCGTTCGCGGGCCGGCGCGAGGCGATCGGGCAGATCGCGCGCTGGGTGCACGCGGCCCGCGCGTCGACGGAGACCAGGCCGACGGTCGTCGTGCTGTACGGCGTGCCGGGCTCCGGCCGGACCACGCTGGCCGTGCGGGCGGCGCACCAGCTCAAGGACCAGTTCCGCGGGGCGTGCGTCGTGGACCTGCGGGGCGGCGACGCGGGCGAGGCGCCGCTGTCGACCCGGGACGCGCTGCTGCATCTGCTGAACCGGCTCGGCGCGCCCCGCGAGCAACTGCTGTTCCGTGAGCGGTCGTCGGCCGAGCAGCAGGTACGGCGGCTGAGCGAGCTGTACCACCAGCATCTGACCGGTCTGCCGGTCACCATCGTGCTCGACGACGCCTCCGACGCGGAGCAGATAGCCACCCTGATCCCCGAACGCTCCGACAGCCTGGTGCTGGTGACGACGCGTCAGCCCGTCGAGCTGGCACCGGACACCCCGGCGTGGGTGCACCAGCTGCCGGTGGAGGCGCTGGACGGCGCCGGCTGCGAGGAGTTGCTGCGGGCCGCCGGCGAGGAGCCGGTGGGCGGGCCGTACGACGCGCAGACCATCGACAGGATCGGCGAGCTGTGCGGCGGTCTGCCGCTGGCGCTGCGTATCGCGGGCTCGTCGCTCGGTTCGCGTACGTCGCCGCAGCTGGCCACGGACCTGGAGGCGTACGGCCCGGTCGACCCGGCCGAGCGCGCGATGTGGCTGCGCTACACCGACCAGAGCGAGCCGGCGCGCAGGCTGCTGCGGCGTCTCGCGCTGGCCGGGCGCGCCTCGCTCGGCGCCGCTGCCGCCGCCTCGCTGCTGGCGACGGACGAGCAGGAGGCCGGGCGGCTGCTGACCGTGCTCTCGCGCGCGGGCCTGATCGACCATGTTCGCGCGAGCCGCTACCGACTCCACGACGTCGTAAGGAACTTCGCGCTCGCCCGGCTGCTGGACGAGGAGGAGGCCGCCGACCGTACGGCCGCGCAGGAGCGGCTGATCCAGAACTACTCGGAGCTGGCCGACTCCGTGATCCGGCTGGTCGACGGCAAGACGTCCACGCGCGCCGACCAGTTCGGCGGGCACGGTTTCTCCTCGCTGGACGCCGCGCTGCGCTGGCTGGACGACGAGTCGAGCTTCATCACCGCCGCGCTGCGGCACGCGGAGGGTGTCGACCAGGCGGCCGTGCTGAGCCTGCTGGGCGCGCTCTGCGACTACTGCCTGCTGCGCGGGGACCTCTACCGGCTCGGTGAGATCAGCGAGTTGACGCAGGCGGTCGACCAGGGACTGCTGGCCCGCTCGGTGCAGTGGCGTACGGGTATCGCGGCCCGGCAGCTCGGTGAGCTGGACAAGGCCAAGACGACCCTGACGTCCGTGGTCGACCTCTACCGCGAGGCGCACCACGACGCGGGCGTCGCCCGCGCGCTCTGCTCGCTGGGCATCACGCTGCACCACCAGGGCAATCTCACCGAGGCGTCGGCGAAGCTGCGCGAGGCGCTGGACCTCCAGGCCCCGGCGGAACTCGGCACCGACCGCGCCTGGACGCTGCACGCGCTGGCGGCCGTCGAGCGCGACCGGGCGAATCTCACCGAGGCGGTCGCGCTGCTGGCGACGGCGCTCGTCCTGCACCGTGAGGGCGAGTCGCTGCACGGCGAGGCGTGGACGCATTTCCAGCTCGGCCAGGTCTGTCTGCGGCTGGGCGATGTCCCGCGCGCCGAGCGGGAGTTGGGGCAGGCGATGGATCTGTACGGGCGCACCCGCGACGGCCGCGGGGAGGCTTGGGCGCTGACCCAGTTGGCGCGCGCCCGGCTGGTCGACGGTGAACCGGAGTCGGCGGCCGACCAGTTCCGCCAGGCCCTGGCCAGGCACCGGGACAACGAGGACGCGCGCGGCGAGGCGTGGACCCTGTACTACCTGGGCCAGGCGCTGGAGGAGTGCGGGGACGCCGCTCAGGCCGTACGCGAACTGGAGCGGGCGCGCTCGATGTTCTCCCGGATGCGCGACGTGTACGGACTGGCCTGCGCCCGGCACCACTCGGGCCGGGTCACCCGCGACCAGCGGGCCGCCCAGACCGGCAATCTCCGCAACTCGGGCTTCGCGCGGCAGTTGCTCGTCGACGCCCGCGCGGACTTCCGCCGGATCGGCGTCGCGCACGGCGAGGCCTGGACCTGTCTGGAGCTGGCGATCATCGACGCGGGCAACAGCAAGGCGGCCCAGGCACTGGTCCTGTGCGACGAGGCGACGGCGCTGTTCACCTCGTACGGCGACGATCGCGGCGCCGACTGGGCCCGCTTCCTGCGCTGCACACTGCTGCCGTACGGCTCGGCGGGCGGTGTCGAGGTCGGGTCCGTGGTGGCGGAGCAGGAGCTGGCCGAGCTGACGGCCGCGCGGCACCCGTCGCGCGACGGCAAGGTGGAGGAGTGTGCGGAGACGTTCGCGGTGATGCTGGAGCGCGGCGTCGCGCTGGAGGACGGCTGGCAGGCGTGGCGTCTCGGGATGGTGCCGAACCGGCACGCGCGCGAGGTGATGGGCGTCCCGGTGGAGGCGGTCGGCGCCTGAGCCCCGCGGCCGGGCCGCGGGCACAGCCATGGTCGTGGGTGTGGGCGCGGGCGTGGGTGTGGGCGTGGTTATGGACCGTACGTTACACAACATGCTACGGTCCCTGACCATGGCCCGACCGAGGACTTTCGACGAGGAACGGGCCCTGGACGCGGCGATGCGCGCCTTCTGGGCGAACGGCTACGAGGCCACTTCGACCCAGGACCTCTGCGATGTCACCGGCCTGGGCCGCAGCAGCATCTACAACACCTTCAGCAGCAAACAGGACCTGTTCCGGCGGACCCTGGCCCGCTACATCGAGACCACGACGTCGAATCAGCTCGCCATCCTGGACGACCCGGAGCGGCCGGCCGTGGAGCGTCTGCGCGCGCTGTTCGCGTCGATCGTCGACGCCGAGTTCGAGAACCGCGGGGACGGCCGCAGTCTGGGCTGTCTCACCGTCAACACCACCGTCGAACTAGCCGGGCGCGACGAGGAGTCGGACCGGATGCTGGAGCGGGACACCGGTCGCCGGCTGGCCTCGCTGCGGGCCGCGATCGAGGACGGACAGCGCGCCGGTGACCTCACCTCCACCCGGGACGCGGGCTCGCTCGCCCGTTTCCTGGTGGCCGTGATCGGCGGGATGCGGGTGTCGGCGCAGGGCGGCGCCGACCGGCCCACGCTGGAGTCGATCGCCGGCACCGCGATGGACGCGCTCACGCACTGACCCACCACCCCTGGCCCACCATCCCTGAGCCACCACCCGGCCCCCGGGCCGTCGAGTCATGCCCATATTTTGTACTGACCGATCTAAAAAAAGAAACGGACGGCTCATGCCTCGTACCGTGTATCTCCTGGCCCTGGGCATCTTCGCCATGGTCACCAGCGAATTCGTCGTCGCCGGACTGATGCCCCAGATGGCCGACGGCCTCGACGCCACCATCCCGCAGATCGGCTACCTCATCACCGCCTTCGCCGCGGGCATGGCCGTCGGCGGCCCCTTCCTCACCGTCGCCGTGCTGAGGATGCGTCAGAAAGCCGCGCTGCTCGTGCTGTTCGGCATCTTCCTGGCCGGCAACGTACTGGCCGCCACCGCCACCTCGTACGCCGTCATGCTGGCCGCCCGTGTCGGGACGGGCATCGCCTCGCAGGCTTTCTTCGGCGTCGCCGTCTCGCTCTGCGTCCAGCTCGCCCGCCCGGAGATCCGCGGCCGCGCCATCGCCGTCGCCATGAACGGCCTGATGCTCGGCACGCTCCTCGGCCTGCCGCTGTCCACCTTCATCGGCGAACGGCTGGGCTGGCGCGCGGCGTTCTGGGCCATCACGGTCCTGACCGTGCTCGCCGCGCTCGCCTCACTCGTCGGGATACCGCGCCTGGAGCGCGCCGAGACCGGCGGGCTCCGCCAGGAGCTGGGTGCCTTCCGCAGCGGCAGGCTGTGGCTGGCCTTCGCCACCAGCACCCTGATCATCGGCGCCACCTTCGCGGCGTTCAGCTATCTCAACCCGATCCTCACCGAGATCACGGGCTTCGGCAGCGGGACCGTACCGCTGCTGCTCATCGCGTACGGCGCCGCCACCGTCATCGGCAACACGGTCGTGGGGCGGCTCGCCGACCGGCACACGGTCACGGTCCTGCTCACCGGGCTCGCCCTCAACCTGGCATTCCTCGGCGGCTTCGCGCTGCTGGCCCAACTGCCCGTGGCCGCCGTGCTGTTCATGCTCGGCATCGGCTTCGTCGGCGTCACCATGAATCCCGCGATGATCACGCGGGTGCAGCGCGCGGGCAATGCCAGGCCGCTGGTGAACACCGTCCACTCGTCCTTCATCACGCTGGGCATCGTCATCGCCACGTCCGCCGGGGGCCCGGTCATCGACGCGTACGGGCTGCGCGGCCCGCTGTGGCTCGGCGCGGTCCTGGCGGCGCTCGGCATCCTCACGCTGATCCCGGATCTCCTGCGCCGCGCCCACCCGGCGCGGCCGGTGTCCGCCCCCGGGACCACCCTCGTCAGGGAAGCCGAACACTCCCGCTGACCACACGCCCCGAAGGGCGGCCGGCGGGAGCACGAAGGCGGGTGGGACAGAGGCGCCCACCGCGAGGGCGCGCGCCGCGGAAGCGCGTACGCCTTGCGAAGTTACGCCTTGCGAAGTTACGCCTTACGTCGTCCGCCGGTCGCCCACCGACGCCACGGGCGTCTGCGCCTCGTCCGCCGGCTTCTCCTCGAAGTCGACCTTGCCCATGTGCCGGTTCATCGACTTCATCAGGAGCCACACGGCGCCCGCCATCACGGCGAAGACGATGAAGCCGAGCACGCCGGGCGTCACCTTGTTCTCGTCCAGCTCCTTCGCGAGCGGGACGAGCTGCGTCACTGCCTGGGTCGCATACATATCAGGCATTGTCGCGGATGCCCGCGAAGAGGTCGTCCTCGGGGAGGGAGGTATCGACGAGCGACTTCACCAGCTCGTACTCCTCCGTCGGCCAGACCTCCCGCTGGATGTCCATCGGAACGCGGAACCAGCCGCCGTCGGGGTCGATCTGCGTGGCGTGCGCGATGAGCGCCTTGTCACGGATCTCGTAGAAGTCGGCGCACGGCACATGCGTGGTCAGCGTCCGCTCCTCGCGCCCGAACTCCTTCCAGCGCTCCAGCCACTCCGCGTACGGGGACTCCAGACCGCGCGCCAGCAGGGCCTCGTGCAGCGCGACCGTACGGGGACGGTTGAAGCCCTGGTTGAAGTACAGCTTCCGCGGCTGCCACACCGGCCCGAACTCGGCCTCGGGGTACTTCTCGGCGTCGGCCGCCGACTCGAAGGCCACCATCGAGATCTTGTGGGTCATGATGTGGTCGGGGTGCGGATAGCCGCCGTTCTCGTCGTACGTCGTGATGACCTGCGGCCGCTGCTCGCGGATCATCCGCACGAGCCGGCCGGCCGCCTCGTCGATGTCCTCCAGGGCGAAGCAGCCCTCGGGGAGCGGCGGCAGCGGGTCGCCCTCGGGCAGCCCCGAGTCCACGTAACCGAGCCACGCCTGCCGGATGCCGAGGATCTCCCGGGCCTCGTCCATCTCCTTCTTGCGCACCTCGTGGATGTGCTCCTCGATATAGGTGTCCCCCTGGAGCTTGGGGTTGAGGATGGAGCCGCGCTCGCCTCCTGTGCAGGTCACGACCAGCACGTCCACCCCCTCGGATACGTACTTGGCCATGGTGGCCGCGCCCTTGCTCGACTCGTCGTCGGGGTGGGCGTGCACGGCCATCAAACGCAGCTGGTCAGTCAAGACTCGGTCCTCAGTGATATGTCGCATCGGGCGGCTTCTATAGTGACGGAATCGAGGGACGGAAAATTCCGGAGAGGAATGATCATGACGGCGGTACACCCACCGGTCCTGCCCGAGGGCCGTTACGGCCGCTCGTCGGACGAGCGTGCGGACCGCAAGCTCAAGATCGTCGGCTCGGTGCTCGGCGTCGGCCTGCTCGCGCTCGTCGGGTGGT
Source organism: Streptomyces sp. NPDC057307 (assembly GCF_042667665.1). Classification (NCBI taxonomy): domain Bacteria; kingdom Bacillati; phylum Actinomycetota; class Actinomycetes; order Kitasatosporales; family Streptomycetaceae; genus Streptomyces; species Streptomyces sp. NPDC057307. The sequence goes on from NZ_JBHUZM010000025.1 coordinate 73,164, forward strand.
TCGGTTACGACTATGTGGCAGGCCAGAGTGTCTCGGGCGAGCTCATCAAATTCAAGCGGGTATCGGCCACCGCCGTCGAGGTCCATCTCGAGGTCCGCAAGGACAAGGACGCGGCCGGTACGTGCACGCTCCGTTCCCGCTCCGAGGACGGCGCCGAGGTGGGCCGCAAGGACGTCCGCTTCGACGGTGCCGAGACACGGATCGACCGGGTCGTGACGGTCCGTACGACCGCGAGCGCGACGAGCGCGGAGCTGGTCGGCTGTACGGCCGACGGCAGCTGACAGGCGTGGTCCCTGTCGGTCCATGCCTGATCCGGGTCTGACCCTCCCCGGCTTCCCTCCCGGTTCACGTCGCTGACCTGCGACGATGTAATTCTGATGCCTTTCGTCCTGCCCTGACGCCACGGAATTGTTAGGCTCGTGGTTTCGCCCACCCAAGAAGGCACATCCTTCTGAGTAGGGCGTTGCTTTGTATTCCCAGTACCTACGAGGAGCACCTGTGACCCAGACCAGCGAGAACGTCACCTGGCTCACCCAGGCGTCGTACAACCAGCTCAAGGCCGAGCTGGACTACCTGTCTGGTGCCGCGCGCGTCGAGATCGCCCAGAAGATCGAGGCTGCCCGCGAGGAGGGGGACCTGAAGGAGAACGGCGGGTACCACGCGGCCAAGGAGGAGCAGGGCAAGCAGGAGCTGCGGGTGCGCCAGCTGACCCAGCTCCTGCAGAACGCCAAGGTGGGCGAGGCTCCGGCCGACAACGGGATCGTCGAGCCGGGCATGGTCGTGACGATCGCGTTCGACGGCGACGCGGACGACACCCTCACGTTCCTCATGGCCTCCCGCGAGTACGCGAGCACCGACATCGAGACGTACTCACCGCAGTCGCCGCTCGGCACGGGTGTGAACGGCAAGAAGGTCGGCGAGAACGCGGAGTACGAGATGCCGAACGGCAAGAAGGCCTCGGTGAAGATCCTGGCCGCCAAGCCGTACCAGGGCTGAGCGGGCCCCGGTCCTGTCCGTCCTCGAAGCGCCGGGCGGGCTGCGTGCAGCAGCC